>RKCM01000112.1 GCA_014858325.1 Oscillospiraceae bacterium
AAACTGGAATTTATAGTCCTCTCAAAACCAATTTGCTTTTTCTTCTCGAAATACGGGAATATCACTATCTCGATATGGATTGTAATTATGAAGATTGCAACCAAACTCTTTTAATGATTTTATTTTGTTATCCTGTGTCCATACAATTAAAGATATTCCGTCAAATTCTTCAACATTTCCATTATTCATTTTGCTTTTAAAATACCACTCCACGATTGTTTGATTGCCTTGATGAAAAAATTGCTTAATCTCCCAGACAAGAACACTTCCGCGTGTATTCCATTCGTCAAACCAGTGCTTTACCGTTTTGCGGTTTTCATATTTAGGACTCCAACTCTCAGTATATACAACATCATCTGTAAAAATATTGTCAATTCCTAAATCTGCTTTCTTAATCCACATATCAAACCACAATCGGATAATTTTTTCTCTCTCGTTCATAAAGTACCTCCATAACTTCCGATTTACTGGGCTAAGCCGAGTATACCACACTCCACCATGAAAGAACAGCCCGATATAGTGAAATTTTGCCATTTTTCTGCGTACGTGCGTACACAATCCGCAGGGATTCTAAGGGGCTTGACCCCTTAGCACACGGACTTTGGAACAAAGTCTAGTGTGTTACACCTTGCCAGAGGTGTACAGGCTCCCGGTACGCACGTACGCAGCAATTGCCATCAATGCGCCATATAGATGGCGATCAAGTTCGCACAAAGCGAACTTGATTCCGCAAAGCAAAAGGCAGGATACCACCGTCATGGTGATACCCTGCCTTTGCTCGTTTACTGTTCCGAGTAGTCCTTTCGCAGAACCTCCTGTAAACAAAAAACGTACCCGAACCCTTTCTCATAAAGAACCGGGTTCGAGTACGAACTGTATGGTGGACGGTACAGGACTCGAACCTGTGACCTCCTGCACGTCAAGCAGATGCTCTACCAGCTGAGCTAACCGTCCATGCGTCGTATCGACTTGGATATAATACCACACCTTTCGTAAAAAAGCAATACTTTTTTGCAAATTTTCTGCATTTCGGGTCAATTGATGGGCAAAAGCGGGGTGTTTGCCGCTTGACGCGGGCTGTGGCGGATACTATTATTATAAGGTACCCTGTAAAAATGACGTTTTTCCTGCCGGGGTGCAAAATCCGATCGCTATGAATTTTTTGGGGGGGCTTCTCATGAAAAAACTCGCGCAGGCCATTGTCCGGCTGCGGAAGTGGATCTTGATCGCAGCCATTCTGCTGCTCATCCCTTCCGCCGTGGGCGCGGTGGCTACCCGCATCAACTACGACATCCTCTCCTACCTGCCGCCGGAGCTGGATTCCCGCATCGGCCAGCTGATTTTGGAGGAGGACTACCAGCTGGCGTCCACCAGCATGATCACCGTGGAGGGGCTGCCCACCCACGAGCTGCTGGCCATGAAGGCAGACATCGACCAGATCCCCGGCGTTTTGCAGACCTTCTGGCTGAGCGACGTTGTGGACCCGGCCATCCCGAAGGAGATGCTGCCTGCCGACGTGCAGAAATTTCTCTTCGGCAAAAACGATTCCACCATCCTCATCGTGCGGCTGGGCGGCTCCAGCGTGAGCGAGGAGACGATGGAAGCCGTGATCCAGATCAAAAAGGTGCTGCGGCGGGACTGCTTCTTTGGCGGCATCAGCGTCATTTTTGAGGACACGAAGGCCCTTGTGACGCAGGAAATGCCCCTGTACTTATTGCTGGGCGGCGGGGCCTGCCTGCTGGTGCTGTTTCTGGCGCTGGAGGGCACCATCACGCCGCTGCTGTTCATGGCGGGGCTGCTGTTCCCGCTGGTGTACAACTTTGGCACCAACTTCTTTTTGAAGGACGTCTGCTTCATCACCGAAGCATTGGCGGCGGTGCTGCAGCTGGGCGTGACGATGGATTTTTCCATCTTCCTGCTCCACCGCTACAAGGAGGAAAAAGAGAACGCCGCCTCCAACGAGGAAGCCATGGTGGGGGCCATCTGCAAGACCACCACCTCCATCGCCGCTTCCAGCCTGACCACCATTGCGGGCTTTCTGGCCCTGTGTGCCATGCGGCTGACGCTGGGCCGGGACATCGGCGTTGTGATGGCCAAGGGCGTGGCGCTGGGCGTGGTGTGCACCATCGTCATCCTGCCCGCCCTCATCCTGTTCTTCGACCGGCAGGTGGAAAAATACCAGCACCGCACCTTCATCCCCAAGCTGACCCGGCTGAGCCATTTTGTGTCCCGCCACCCGGTGGGGGTGCTGGTGCTCTCCATCGTGCTCATCATCCCCTTTGCGCTGGCCCAGAGCAAAACGAACGTGTACTACGCCCTGTTTGACGCCCTGCCCCAGGATATGCCCGGCATTGCGGGCACGGCCAAGCTGGGCGAGGATTTTGGCATGGTGACCAACCACTTCATCCTTGTCCACGACGACCTGACCGCCACCCAGGTCAGCGACCTGTGCGACGAGGTGGCGGCGGTGGACGGCATCACCCAAGTGGTCAGCCTCGATTCCATCACCGGGCCGGGCTTCCCCACTGAGATCCTGCCCGACGGCGTGCTGGATATTTTGCAGAACGCCGGTTACAAGCTGATCTTAGCCAACGGCTCCTACAAGGCGGGCTCCGACGCGGTGAACGCCCAAGTGGAGCAGCTGAACGCGCTGGTGAAAGCCGCCGACCCCGAGGGCCTTTTGACCGGCGAGAGCGCCATGACGAAGGACCTCATCGAGGTGGCGGCAGACGATTTTGCCAACGTCAACGTCTGGTCCATCCTGGCCGTGCTGGTCATCATCCTCATCTCCTTCCGCAGCCTGTCCATCCCGGTCATTCTGGTGGCCAGCATCGAGGCGGCCATTGCCATCAATCTGGGCATCCCGTATTTCACGGGCGCTTCCCTGCCCTTCATCGCCAACATCATTCTGGGCACCATCCAGCTGGGAGCCACGGTGGATTACTCCATCCTCATGACCACCCGCTACCGCGAGGAGCGGGCCTTTGGCCGCACCCCCCGCGCGGCTGCCCAGCAGGCGCTGGAGCAGTGCAGCCAGAGCATCCTCACCAGCGGCCTGACCTTTTTTGCTGCCACCTTTGGCGTGGCCGTCATCAGCAAGATCGAGCTGATGCGCTGTATCTGCCTGCTCATCTCCCGGGGTGCGCTCATCAGCACCGCCGTCATCCTCATTGTTCTGCCGGCCGCTCTCATGCTGCTGGACGGCGTCATCCGCCGCACCACCCTGCGCTGGCCCGCCGAAGTGTCTGAAAAGGAGTAACGAACCATGAAATCTTCTCTTCGCATTGCCAGTGCGGCGCTGGCGCTCACCCTCGCCGCCGGGATGGCCCTGCCCGCCGCGGCGGCCTCCAAGCCCGCATTCTCCAAGGACGAGACGGTGTACGCCGTGCTGGAAGCAGACGGCTCCATCCGCTCCACCACCGTCAGCGAGCATCTCTACCACGCGGGCGGCCTTTCCTCTGTCACCGATCGCACCACCCTGACCGACATCGTCAACACCGAGAGCGACGCGGAGTTTACCCAAAACGGCGAGAGCCTTGTCTGGAACACCTCCGACACCGACGTCTACTACAAGGGCAGTACGGACAAGCAATTGCCCCTTGCCGCCGCTGTCACCTACACGCTGGACGGCGTGGAAAAGCCGCTGGAAGAGCTGCTGGGCCAAAGCGGCCACCTGGTGGTGACGGTGCAGCTCACCAACCAGACCGCAGAAACGCTCACCGTGGACGGCAAGGAGCGCACCATCGTGACGCCCTTTGTCACCGCCGTGGGGGTCATCCTCGGGCAGGAGGCCACCAACGTGAACGCCGCGCACGGCCTGCTGGAAAGCGCAGCCAGATCCAGCGCAGCAGCTTTCGTCACCCTGCCCGGCGTGCGGGAGGCCCTCGACGGCCTGCTGCCCTCCGGCGTCTCGGCTCTGGAGGACTATTTGCAGGACACCGTGACCGTGGAAGCCGACGTGGAGAATCTGACCGCCCCGCAGATTTTGATCGCATCCGCCGCCAGCGCCGAGGCGCTGGGGCAGGGCGACGTCTTTGACTTTGGGGATGTGAGCGCCCTGACCGACGGCATCACCCAGCTGAACGACGCCATGCAGCAGCTGCTTTCCGGCGCGGCCCAGCTGGTGGACGGCGCAGGCCGGCTGGCCAGCGGTTCCGTCCAGCTTTTGGACGGTGCAAACCAGCTGGACAGCGGCCTTGGGCAGCTGGTGGAGGGCCTTGACACCCTGACGGCCAACAACGCCGCCCTCACCGCCGGGGCCCAGCAGGTGGCCGACGGCGTGCTGGATTCCGCCAGCAAGTCCCTGATGGAGAACGGCCTCATCGACGCCCCCATGACCTGGGACAACTACAATACCGTTCTGGACGAGGTGCTGCAGCTGGGCGAGCGCACGCTGGCGGCGGGCCGCAAGAAGATGGTGCGCACCATTCAGGCTCAGGCCCCGCAGTTCAAGGCCGGCTGGCTGGACCTGGCGCTCTATCTCTCCGCCACCCAGACCGACAGCGACCTGGAAGCTGCCCTGCGGCTCATCCAGAACTTCAGCCCCTCCGTCCTCGTGGGCTGGCTGCAGAAGGTCACCGACCCCAACGCCCAGCAGGTCATCCACGACGAGCTGGTGCTGCAGACCGAGCAGAGCGACGACATTGCCAGCGTGCGGGAGCTGAAGGAAAACCTGAACAGCATCCAGTTCTTTGTTTCCAGCGTGGGCCGGTATGCCAACGGCGTGGCTGCCGCCGCTGAGGGTGCCCACGCCGCCAAGGAGGGCAGCGCCCAGCTGACGGGCGGCGCACAGGCCCTCTGCGAGGGCGCAAACCAGCTGCTGGGCGGCACCGTCCAGCTGAGCAGCGGCCTGAACCAGTTCAACACCGAGGGCATCTCCCAGCTGACGGGGGCATTGGACACCGACCAGCTGCACGCGCTGCAGGCCGTGCTGGACGCCATGGTGCAGCGGATGCAGGACTACGACGGCTTTGCGGGCACCCCCGAGGGGGCCGTGTCCACCGTCAAGTTCCTCTACAAAACGGCTGAGGACGTAGAGCCCGCCGCCTCCGTCGTGGCCGAAGCGGCCCCGGTGGAGAGCGGGAACTTCTTTGTCCGGCTGTGGAAAAAGTTGATCGCTCTGTTCCAATTCTGATTTGACCTAAACAAAAATGCCACATCCAGATGGATGTGGCATTTTTGTTTAGATCACGTAGTCGTTGCCCGTTTCCTCGGAGGCGGCGAGGTCGGCGAGGGTGATGCCGCGGAAGTAGTTGGAGATGAGGTCATCCAGCCCCTTCCACATCTTGTAGGTGCGGCACTCCGACATCCGGCGGCAGGGGGCTGCGCCGGCGGCCAGACAGCTGACGGTGGCAAGGCTGCCCTCGGTGAGGTTCAGGATCTCCTCCACGGTGTACTGCTCGGGGCTGCGGGTGAGGCGGTAGCCGCCGCCCTTGCCCCGCAAGCCCTCCAGAAAGCCGTTCTGCACCAGCACCTTGAGGATGTTCTCCAGATATTTCTCCGAGATCTCCTGCCGTGTGGCCACCTCTTTGAGGGGTACGTATTTATCTGCCTGGTGCTCGGCCAGGTCGATCATCACGCGCAGTGCATAGCGTCCTTTGGTTGAAACGATCATTCCGATTTCTCCTTTGATCCGAAAACAATTCTCTGTTTTTTCTATTAAACCTATTATACAACAGGGTAAATAACTTTTCAATCGTATTTTTTTGCTTTTTTCCATTGACAAGCGGCTCCTGCGGGGGTATAATGCCATCAAACCTACAAACCATATTGGTTTATAGAGGATTGTATGCGGACCGCCGGGCCAACAAGTGCCCGCCCAGAGGGAGGAAACGTATTATGAGCAAGATCTACACTTCTGCTGACCAGCTGATCGGCCACACCCCGCTGCTGGAGCTGACCCACATCGAAGCCGAAGAAGCGCTGCCCGCCAAGGTGCTGGCCAAGCTGGAATACTTCAACCCGGCCGGTTCCGTCAAGGACCGCATCGCCAAGGCCATGATCGACGACGCAGAGGCCGCAGGCAAGCTGAAGCCCGGCTCCGTCATCATTGAGCCCACCTCCGGCAACACCGGCATCGGTCTGGCCGCTGTGGCCGCCGCCAAGGGCTACCGCATCATCATCGTCATGCCCGAGACCATGAGCGTGGAGCGCCGCCAGCTGATGAAGGCTTACGGTGCCGAGCTGGTGCTGAGCGAGGGTGCCAAGGGCATGAAGGGTGCCATCGCCAAGGCCGACGAGCTGGCAAAGGAGATCCCCAACGCCTTTATCCCCGGCCAGTTTGTAAACCCCGCCAACCCCAAGGCACACTTTGCCACCACCGGCCCCGAAATTTGGGAGGACACCGACGGCAAGGTGGACATCTTTGTAGCAGGCGTGGGCACCGGCGGCACCATCACCGGCGTGGGCCAGTACCTGAAGAGCCAGAACCCCAATGTGAAGGTGGTAGCCGTGGAGCCCGCCTCCTCCCCGGTCCTGAGCAAGGGCACGGCAGGCGCGCACAAGATCCAGGGCATCGGCGCCGGCTTTGTGCCCGACGTGCTGGACACCAAGGTGTACGATGAAGTCATCGCCGTGGCCAACGAGGACGCCTTTGCCACAGGCCGTCTTGTCGGCCACAAGGAGGGCGTGCTGGTGGGCATCTCCTCCGGCGCTGCCGTCTGGGCCGCCATCCAGCTGGCAAAGCGCCCCGAGAACCAGGGCAAGACCATCGTGGCTCTGCTGCCCGACACCGGCGACCGCTACCTCTCCACCCCGCTGTTTGCGGACTGAGCTTCCGATAAGTTTTCACGCCGCCGCGCAGTCTCTTTGCGCGGCGGCGTTTTTGTGTTACAATAAGGCTATCTTTTCAAAGATTTGGAGTATGGCTATGAACTACTACGTTGCCCCCATGGAGGGGCTGACCGACCGGGTATGGCGGCAGGCGCACCAGAAATGGTTCGGCTGGGCCGGAGCCCCGGCGAAATACTACGCGCCCTTCCTCTCCCCGCCGGAAAACCGCGTGCTCATCAAAAAGAAGATGGCCGAACTTGCCCCGGAGGCCAACCCCGGGGCCCCGGTGGTGCCCCAGCTGCTGGCAAAGGACGGAGCGCTGGCCGCGTGGATGGTGGGCCAGCTGCGGCAGCTGGGCTACACCGAGGTGAACCTGAACTTCGGCTGCCCCTCCGGCACCGTGACAGCCAAGGGCAAGGGCTCCGGGATGCTGCGGGACCTGGACAAGCTGGACGCTTTCCTTGCCGCCCTCTTTGCCGAGGCGGAGGGGCCCCTCACGGTAAAAACGCGGCTGGGCGTGGAGAAGCCGGAGGAGTTTGCGGCGGTGCTGGAGGTCTACAACCGCTATCCCATTGCGGAGCTGACCATCCACCCCCGGGTGATGCGGCAGCAATACCGGGGCATTGCGGACCGGGAAGCCTTTGCAAAGGCCCTGCCGGAGTGCAGGATGCCCGTCTGCTACAACGGCGACCTGACGACCGTGGAGCAACTGCGGGCATTCGAGACCGATTTTCCCGCGGTGCAGTCCCTCATGGTGGGGCGGGGCATCATCGCCGACCCGGCGCTTTTCCGGCAGGCTTTGGGCGGGCCCCCTGCCACAAAGGAAGAACTGCGGGGATATCTGGACGATCTGTACCAGGACTACACCGCCCTCTTCGGCAGCGCAGGATGCGCCATCAGCCGGATGAAGGGCCACTGGTTCTATCTCATCCACCGCTTCGAGGGCTCGGAACGGCTGGAAAAGCAGCTGCGCAAACTGCGAGAGCCCTGGGAGTATGAGACGGTGGTGAACCAGATCTTCACGTTACCGCTCTGCTAAAGTCGGGCTCGGGGAGCTTTTCCCCGCGAGTGAGTCGGGGATTCCATACCCCGCCCTACTGCCTGCGGCAGCAGGGTCCCACCCGTCGGACACTCGCTTGGGAAAACTCCCGCTCGCCCTCCGGGACAGCAGCAAAAAACCGCCGGCTCTTTGGCAGAGCCGGCGGCAAAAAGACAGGCGATGATTCAGACGTTGAGGTAGCTGCGCAGCATGGCCTGCAGCAGGTCGTCGCGGTCGATCTTGCGGATGAGGGAACGGGCCCCCTTGTAGGTCGTGATGTAAGTGGGATCTTCCGAGAGGATATAGCCCACCAACTGGTTGACTGGATTGTACCCTTTTTCCTTCAGTGCGTCGTACACCTGCTGCACGACTTCGTGGATCTCGTCGTCCTTTTGATCGTGGATCGAAAAAATAGCAGTAGCGTCGCCCACGTTGAGCACCCCCTTCGATAAACTATGTTTTATTGTACACGAAATGCGGCAAAACTTCAAGATTCCGGGGACGCATTTGCACAATATAACCAAATTTTTCCGATAAAACCATGCAAATTGGCGGTGGGTTTTCCACCGAAAGGAGCGTTTTATGCTGTACGGCGTCGGCTGTGACCTGTGCGAGGTGGCACGGATGGAAAAGAGCCTGTTCGGCCCCCACGGCGGGGCCTTTGCCCGCCGGGTATTCGGCCCCGGCGAGCAGGCTGCGCTGGGCCTTACCAATGGCCCGGACGCCCTGCCAGCGGGCCGCAGCCGGGCGCACCTTGCCGCCAGCGCGGCGGCGGATTTTGCAGCCAAGGAAGCTTTCCTCAAGGCGGCGGGCACCGGCCTGCGGGAGCCGTTCTCCCTGTGCGAGATCGAGGCGCTGCGGCTGGACAGCGGCGCGCCGGTGTATCGGTTCACAGGCGAAACAGCCCGCTGGGTGGAACAGCAGAAGCTTGCCGCCCACCTCTCCCTGAGCCACGACGGCGGCATGGCCCTGGCTTTCTGCGTGCTGGAGCGCACCGCAACCTGAGCCGCCCTTTTGCATAGAATGGAACAAACGGCCCCGCGTGCATAGCCGCCGCCCGCCCCGCCCATACTAAGGGCAGACGGGAGGCGCTGCACCCACATAGCGGCCCCGCCTCCCAGCTTGCAAGGAGGGAGTTTCCATGGAGGTACACAGAGGAGAAGTTTTTTACGCCGATCTCTCGCCCGTGGTGGGCTCGGAGCAGGGCGGCATCCGCCCGGTGCTCATCGTGCAGAACGAGATCGGCAACCGGCACAGCCCCACCGTCATCGCCGCCGCCATTACATCCCGGCTGGATAAGGCCCGCCTGCCCACCCACATCCACATCCGGGCGGCGGACACCGGCCTTGCCAAGGACAGCGTGGTGCTACTGGAGCAGATCCGCACGCTGGACAAACACCGCCTGCGGGAGCGGGCCGGGCAGATCACGCCCGAGGATCAGCGGCGGGTGAACCAGGCGCTGGACGTGAGCCTGGGGCTGGACTCGTACTAAAACCAAAGAAGTGCAAGCAAAAATGCCGCCGGGGCACAAAACCCCGGCGGCATTTGCTGTATTGGAAGCTCTTACCGGCTCTGCTGGGTGGACTCCTCCGCATCGTGGAGGAGGGCCTGCTCGCGGATCTTTTCCAGCGTCTCCTCGCTGAGGATATGTTCTGCCCTGCAGGCGTCCTCGGCGGCGGTCTTCTCGTCCACGCCCAGCTGGATGAAGAAATGGGTCAGCAGACGGTGGCGGCTGTAGATGCGCTCGGCGATCTCGCGGCCCGGGTCCAGCAAGGTCAGGTTGCCCTCGCCATCCACCGCGATATAGCCGTTTTCCCGCAGCTTTTTCATCGCAATGCTGACGCTGGCCTTGGTGTAGCCCAGCTCATTGACCACGTCAATGGAGCGCACCCGGCCCATACGCTGGGTAAGCATCAGGATCGTTTCCAAATAATCTTCTGCGGACTGGTGGATCTGCATGGTGTGTCGGCCTCCTGCTTTGTTTCCCCCGTGGGGATCGTTCGCCGGGGCGATTCTCCCGGTTCGTATATATTAAGATATCACATTCGGCGGGATGTTGCAAGCCGTTCGCAGAAAGTTTGTGTAAACAAACCAATTCCAGCGTGGAAAATTCGTGGTTTTCACGAGGTCATTTTTGCTGCAAGTATGCCTCCGGGCCGGAGAGATAGAGGTCGCCCCCGTGGGCGTCGAGGATGACGGTGAGAGGCATCTCCCGCACGGTCAGGCGGCGGACTGCCTCACAGCCGAGGTCAGGCCAGGCAACAACGTCCAGTGTCTGGACGCTTTGGGCCATGAGGGCCCCCGCGCCTCCCAGCGCAGCCAGATAGACCGCACCGTTGCGGACGACGGCCTCTTTTACGGCGGCATCCCGCTTGCCCTTGCCGATCATGACCTTGTTGCCCAGGTCCAGCAGGCGGGGGCTCATGGAGTCCATCCGGCCGCTGGTGGTGGGGCCTGCCGAGCCGATGACGCTGCCCGGGCGCTCGGGCGTGGGGCCCACATAGTAGATGGCACTGCCCTCCAGATCAAAGGGCAGAGGCTCGCCCTTATCGAGGGCCTCCATCATCCGCTTATGGGCCTGATCGCGGGCGGTGTACACCACGCCGGAAAGCAGCACCGTGTCGCCCGCCCGGAGGGGGGCAAGGTCGGCGGCGGTGCAGGGAGTTGTGATTTTGTATTGCATCGCATTCACCTCACAATTTTGCGCTGGCCCGCCGGGTGACGTGGCAGGAAACGTTGACGGCCACGGGCAGGCCCGCCACATGGGTGGGCATCTGCTCAATGGCCAGGCCCAGGCAGGTGGTTTTGCCGCCAAAGCCCTGGGGGCCGATGCCCAGCTCGTTGATGGCCGTCAGCAGCCGACGCTCCAGATCGGCGTAGTAGGGGTCGGGGTTGGGCACGTCCAGCGGGCGGAGCAAGGCCTTTTTGGCCAGATAAGCGACCTTATCAAAGCTGCCGCCCACGCCGATGCCCAGCACGATGGGCGGGCAGGGGTTGGAGCCCGCCTGCCGGACGGTGTCCAGCACAAAGTTTTGGAAGCCCTCCACGCCGTCAGCGGGCTTGAGCATCCGGATGCGGCTCATGTTCTCGCTGCCAAAGCCCTTGGGGGCCACGGTGATGGTGCAGCCATCTCCGTCCACCAGATGCACCGTGATGGCGGCGGGGGTGTTGTCGCCGGTGTTGCCCCGGCGCAGGGGGTCGGCCACGATACTCTTGCGCAGGTAGCCGTCGGTGTAGCCCCGGCGCACGCCCTCGTGGATGGCGGCTTCAAAGCTGCCCTCGATGTGGACGTCGGTGCCCAGCTCCACAAAGACGCAGGCCATGCCGGTATCCTGACAGATGGGCAGGTCTTCTTCCCGGGCGGCGGAGAGGTTGGACCAGAGCAGGTCCAGGGTGGTTTTGGCCAGCGGCCAGGGCTCTTCCTGCCGGGCCTTGTCCAGCGCCGCTTCCACATCCCGGGGCAGGCGGGTGTTGGCCTCAATGCAGAGGTGGGCGACGGTCTCGGTGATGGCCTGTGCGGCGATCGTTCTCATAGCGTTCCTCCCTTACAGGCGGGCCACGCCGGTGTCCCGGGCTGCCTTGGCCACGGCAGACGCCACGGCTTCGGCCACGCGGGGGTCGAAGGCACCGGGGATGATGTTCTCCTCGCTGCGGTCGGCGTCGGTGATGAGGTTGGCGATGGCGTAGGCGGCGGCCAGCTTCATCTCGTTGTTGATGTCCCGGGCGCGGACGCTCAGCGCCCCCTTGAACAGGCCCGGGAAGCAGAGGACGTTGTTGACCTGATTGGGGAAATCGCTGCGGCCGGTGGCCATGACCCGGACGCCGCCGGCCTTGGCTTCCTCCGGCATGATCTCCGGGGTGGGGTTGGCCATGGCGAAGACGATGGCGTCCTTGTTCATGGTCCTGCACAGCTCGGTGGTCAGGATGCCGGGCTTGGACACGCCGATGAAGACGTCGGCTCCGGCCAGCGCCTCCTTCAGCCCGCCCTTGACCTGGCGGGGGTTGGTCACCTCGCCCAGCCAGTTCTTGTGGGCCTCGGCGCTGTTGCAGCCCTTGTACAGGGTGCCGAACTGGTCCACGGCGATGATGTCCTTGGCCCCTGCGGTCATAAGCATCTTGATGATGGCGGTGCCTGCCGCACCGGGGCCGTTGAGGACGATGCGCACCTCCTCCATCTTTTTGCCCACCACCCGCAGGGCGTTGATGAGGGCGGCGGTGACGACGATGGCCGTGCCGTGCTGGTCATCGTGGAAGACGGGGATGTCCAGCTCCCGCTCCAGCGTCTCCTCGATCTCAAAGCACTCCGGGCTCTTGATGTCCTCCAGATTGATGCCGCCGAAGGTGGGGGCGATGGCCTTGCAGGCCGCAATGACGCTGGCGGCGTCGGGGGCGTCGATGCAGATGGGGAAGGCATCCACCCCGGCAAACTCCTTGAACAGGACGGCCTTGCCCTCCATGACGGGCAGGCCCGCCTCGGGGCCGATGTCGCCCAGGCCCAGCACGGCGGTGCCGTTGGAGACGACGGCCACCATGTTGCCTTTGAAGGTGTATTTGTACACGTCGTCCGGGTCCGCTTTGATCTTCCGGCAGGGCTCGGCCACGCCGGGGGTGTAGGCAGTGGAGAGGTCGTCGCGGGTGGCGACCTGTACCTTGCTGACGATACCCACCTTGCCGTGGTGGCTTTCGTGCATTTCGAGGGCGGCTTTGTTGTAATCCATGGGGTGATCCTCCTGTTTTGTCGTTCTTGCTCGTTCGCTCCTTATTATTATAATAGCAAAAGGCTTCGGGCATTTCCACCGATTTTTCCACAATTTTTGTCCGCGCGGTGCAAAAGTGTGACAAAAGCGGCGGGGCGATTGTGGAAATTTTGCAAAAAACTTTTCTTTTTCATTTTTACCTCGTATAATAGGGGTTGTTTGAGACGCATCCCGGCGAAAAAACGTCGGTTTTTGCAACAGGAGGTATTCTTTTGAAACAATTCATCACCAAAGCGCTCTGCTTTGTCTGCGCCGGAGCGCTGGCTGTGGGCATGGCGGGCTGCGGCAAATCCGCTTCTTCCGGCGCTTCCAGCGAGAGCACCAGCCTCGATCTGGGCTCCGCAGCCGACTACGATTACCAGAACTTCACCTACAGCGACGGCCTGGACGAAAACGGCTACTGGACCGGCGTGAAGGCGCTGGACGTGGTCACCCTGCCGGAGGATTACGCGGCCATCCCGCTGAAGAAGGCGGACATTGAGCCCACCGAGGACGAGGTGCAGAGCCAGATCGACAGCCTGCTGGACCAGCACTCCACCACCGCGGAGGTCACCGGCCGGGCCGCTGCCAACGGCGACACCGTCACCATCGACTACTCCGGCACGGTGGACGGCGTGGCCTTTACCGGCGGCACCTACAGTGGCTACAGCCTCAAGCTGGGCAGCGGCACCTTCATCGACGGCTTTGAGGACCAGATCGTGGGCCACAACGTGGGCGACACTTTTGATGTGAAGGTCACCTTCCCCGAAGGCTACAGCGACTCCACCGACGCCGAGGGCAACACCCTCGTGCTCAGCGGCAAGGAGGCCGTCTTCTCCGTCACCCTGAACGGCATCAGCGAGGAGGTGCAGCCCGAGCTGACCGACGCCTGGGTGGACGAGACCCTTGGCACCAGCAACGACCTGCACAGCGTGGAGGCCCTGCGGGCCTTCTACCAGCAGCAGCTGTACCAGACCAACCTGCAGACGGCGGTGATGGACTACCTGCTGCAAAATTCCACCTTTGGGGATATTCCCAAGAGCGTGCTGGACTATCAGGTGACCCAGTGCCTGAACTACTACTACACCATGGGCGGCCACTACGGCTATGAGCTGGATGCCTTTGTCCAGATGATGGGCTACGACAACGCCGACGCCATGCTGGCCGCTCTGGCCGACAACATCGAGAGCTACGCCAAGGAGGCTCTGGTCTATCAGGCCGTGGCCGAAGCCATGGAGCTGGCCCCCACCCAGGAGCAGATCGACGCCTACTCCGCCTACACGGACACCTACGGAGCCAACTACTGCACCATGGTGGCCATGATGGACACCGTAACCGAAGCCCTGACCACCGGGGCGAAGGTGGCGTAAAAAGTTCAGAAAATCCGAGGAAAAATGCTTGACATTTGTTACCCGTTGTGGTAGAATACTAAAACTGATTAGATTGCAGATGCTTGTGGGGCCTGCGATCGGGGGAGTTCCTGCGGGGGCTCCCTTTATTTTTTATCATTTTTGAGGATGTTTATTATGCCAAAGCCGTTCATGACCTATGACCAGCAGATCGAAAAGCTGAAAAGCAAGCATCTTGGAATTGCCGATGAGGCCGCCGCCAAAGAAACCTTACGGCAAATCGGCTACTATGCACTCATCACCGGCTACAAAGACTTGTTCAAAGACCCCACCACCCGTAACTACCGCAACGGCACAACGCTGGATGACATCATTGTGCTCTACCATTTCGACGAACATCTGCGGGAATTGACGTTACATTATCTTTTGCAAATCGAGCGCCATATCCGCTCTTCGCTGAGTTATGCATTCTGTACTGTTTTTGGCGATAAACAGTCCGCCTATTTGAACCCACAAAATTTTGACGGCAGTTCTCCAAAACGTCAGGCAGGCATTCAGACCCTCATCAACAAGCATTTGGACTCTCTCCTTACTCGGCAAACCTCATATACTTACTTGGAACATTATAAACGTGCCCATGGGAATGTTCCTCTCTGGGTCTTGGTCAACGCCCTTTCTTTTGGCAGCCTGTCCAAGTTCTATGCACTCTCCGCATCCAAAGTACAAACGCTTGTCAGCTGTGAATTTGATGGCATTGATGAACAGGCGCTCGCTATGCTATTGGACGTCCTGACGGATTATCGAAACCGCTGCGCCCATGGTGACCGCCTGTTCTCTTACCGCTGTTCCAGAAAAGACATTCCCGATTTGCCGCTGCACAGAAAACTTCAGCTCCCTAGGCGCGGCACGACTTATATGCAGGGCAAGCGCGATTATTTTGCACTGGTCATTGCGCTCCGCTATCTGCTTCCGGCGGAAGAGTTTCTGGATTTCAAGCGGAAGCTGAACCGTCTTATCCAGAAAGCAGTGCAGGAAAATTCTCAACTCTCAGAAGCCGCCCTTCTTGGGCTGATGGGCTTCCCGGCCAACTGGAAGAAAATCTCTTCGTATCAGAAAGTATAATTTTCCTCTCCCCTCCTCGTTTTGAGGAGGGTGTTTTTATTTGCAAACTTTTTGTGAATTGTGGGCTCCGGGCGGAACATCCTATTGACAAAGGGGGTTGTTTGGAGTATAGTTTTAGCAGTCAAGCAGATAGAGTGCTAACAATCATTTGGCAATCAAGTGCTTCGCTTGACAGATCCAAGATCGCATTTCGGTACGAATGGAGGTCGATTCTATGAATACCAATCAATATACGCAAAAAACGCTGGAAGCTTTGCAGGCTGCCCAGCAGCTGGCTGTGGAATACCAGCACAACGCACTGGAGCCCGAGCATCTGCTCCATGCGCTGGCAACGCAGGAGCAGGGGCTGATCCCCCAGCTTTTGCAGAAGTTGAATGTAGACGCAGGCAGCTTCTCCGCCGCTGTGGCCGAAAAGCTCTCCGCGATGCCCCGGGTGTCCGGCTCCGGCCGTGACCCCGACAAGGTCTACATCTCCCAGGCCACCGACAAGGTGCTGAGCGCTGCCGCCCGGGAGGCCAAGGCCATGAAGGACGACTACGTCAGCGTCGAGCACGTCTTTCTGGGCCTGCTGGATGAGCCCACCTCCAACATCAGCGAGCTGTTCCGGGCCTTCAGCATCACGAAGGACAAGTTCTTACAGCAGCTGACGGCGGTGCGCGGCAACCAGCGGGTGACCAACGACAACCCCGAGGACACCTACAACGCCCTGCAGAAGTACGGCCAGGACCTGGTGGATCTGGCCCGGAAGCAGAAGCTGGACCCCGTGATCGGCCGCGATCAGGAGATCCGCAACGTCATCCGCATCCTGTCCCGTAAAACCAAAAACAACCCCTGCCTCATCGGTGAGCCCGGCGTGGGCAAAACGGCCATCGCCGAGGGTCTGGCCCAGCGGATCGTCCGGGGCGATGTGCCTGAGAACCTGAAGAACCGCACCGTGTTCAGCCTGGACATGGGCGCTCTGGTGGCAGGTGCAAAATACCGCGGCGAGTTTGAGGAGCGGCTGAAGAGCGTGCTGAACGAGGTGAAGAAGAGCGAGGGCAAGATCATCCTCTTCATCGATGAGCTGCACACCATTGTGGGCGCGGGCAAGACCGACGGCGCTATGGACGCCGGCAACCTGCTCAAGCCCATGTTGGCCCGGGGCGAGCTGCACTGCATCGGCGCCACCACGCTGGATGAGTACCGCCAGTATATCGAGAAGGACCCCGCATTGGAGCGCCGCTTCCAGCCGGTGCAGGTGGATGAGCCCACCGTGGAAGACACCATCTCCATCCTGCGCGGTCTGAAGGAGCGGTACGAGGTGTTCCACGGCGTGAAGATCAGCGACAACGCTCTCATCGCCGCTGCTACCCTCTCCGACCGCTACATCACCGACCGTTTCCTGCCCGATAAGGCCATCGATCTGGTGGATGAAGCCTGCGCCATGATCAAGACCGAGATGGACAGTATGCCCAGCGAGATGGACGATCTGGCCCACCGCATCACCCAGCTGCAGATCGAACAGGTGAGCCTGAAGAAGGAGACCGACGCCCTCAGCCAGAGCCGCTTGAAGGATCTGGAAAAAGAGCTGGCCGAGCTGCAGGACAAGTTCCGCAGCATGAAGGCAAAGTGGGAGAACGAGAAGAACGCCATTGGAAAAGTGCAGTCTCTGCGCGAGCAGATCGAGCAGACCAACGCCGCCATTGAGAAAGCCCAGCGGGAGTACGACCTGAACAAGGCCGCTGAGCTGAAATACGGCAAGCTGCCCGAGCTGCAGAAGCAGTTGGAGGAGGAGGAGAAGATCGCCGCCTCCAAAAAAGAGGACAGCCTGCTGCGGGACCGCGTCACCGACGAGGAGATTGCCCGCATCGTGGCCCGCTGGACCGGCATCCCCGTGGAGAAGCTGGTGGAGGGCGAGCGCGAGAAGCTGCTGCATCTGGACGATGTGCTCCACAAGAGAGTGATTGGGCAGGACGAGGCCGTGACTAAGGTGAGCGAGGC
>RKCM01000204.1 GCA_014858325.1 Oscillospiraceae bacterium
GACGCCGGGCACCGTGCAGCCAAAGCCGATGAGCATGGGCACGATGCTGCGGCCCGAAAGGCCGATGCGGCGCAGCAGCTTATCCATCACAAAGGCCACACGGGCCATGTAGCCCGTATCCTCCAGCAGGGAGAGGAAGAAGAACAGGGTCACGATGATGGGCAAAAAGCTCAGCACGCTGCCCACGCCGGTGAAGATGCCGTCGATGATGAGGGAGTGGAGGGCGGCATTGATGTGCCAGCCGGTCAGCGCCTGGTCGGTCAGGGCGGTCAGGGCGTCAATACCCGCCGCCAGCAGGTCCTGCAGGCCCGCGCCGATGACCCCGAAGGTGAGGTAGAACACCAGCGCCATGATGCCGATGAAGGCCGGGATGGCGGTGTATTTGCCCGTCAGCACCCGGTCGATGCGGCTGCTGCGGATCTGCTCCTTGCTGGCGTGGGGCTTTACCACCGTTTTGTCCACCAGCTGGTGAATGAAGTGAAACCGCATATCCGCAATGGCGGCGGCGCGGTCCAGCCCGCGCTCCTGCTCCATCTGGACGATGATGTGCTCGATCATCTCTTTCTCGTTCTGGTCCAGCTTGAGGGCCTCCTCAATGCGGGGGTCGCCCTCCACCAGCTTGGTGGCCGCAAACCGCACCGGGATGCCCGCCGCCTTGGCGTGGTCCTCAATGAGGTGGAGGATGCCGTGGATGCAGCGGTGGACGGCACCGCCGTGGTCGTCCTCACTGCAGAAATCCATCCGGCCCGGGCACTCCTGATATTTGGCCACATGAAGGGCGTGGTCTACCAGCTCGTCCACGCCCTCGTTCTTGGCCGCCGAGATGGGCACCACCGGGATGCCCAGCATGGCCTCCATCTGGTTGATGCGGATGGTGCCGCCGTTGCCGCGCACCTCATCCATCATGTTCAAAGCCAGCACCATGGGGGTGTCCAGCTCCATCAGCTGCATGGTCAGGTAGAGGTTGCGCTCAATATTGGTGGCGTCCACGATGTTGATGAGGCCGGTGGGCTTTTCGTTGATGATGAACTGCCGGGTGACGATTTCCTCGCTGGAATAGGGGGACATGGAGTAGATGCCGGGCAGGTCGGTCACTTCCGTATCCGGGTGGCCCTTGATGGCGCCGCTCTTGCGGTCCACCGTCACGCCCGGGAAATTGCCGACGTGCTGGTTGGAGCCGGTCAGCTGGTTGAACAGTGTGGTCTTGCCGCAGTTCTGGTTGCCCGCCAGCGCAAAGGTCAGGGTGGTGCCGTCGGGCAGGGGACGCTCGCCCTGTTTGGTGTGGTAGCGGCCGCCTTCGCCCAGGCCCGGGTGCTCCACCATCTTCTCCGCCGGGCGGGCCTTGGGGGCTAGCCGCACCGTGGGGATGGCGGAGACCGTGATCTGCGCGGCATCGTCCAGCCGCAGGGTGAGCGAGTAGCCGTGAATCTGCAGCTCCATGGGGTCGCCCATGGGCGCAAACTTCACCAGGGTCACCTTTTCCCCGGGAATGAGCCCCATATCCAGAAAATGCTGCCGCAGGGCTCCCGCCCCGCCAACGGCCTCCACTACGGCGCTTTCGCCGATGTTCAATTCTTTGAGTGTCATGTGTTTCGCCTTTCTTTGCAGCAGTTGTTAGTGTGTGTTAACAATGGTAATATAGACTAACTCCATAAGCTTGTCAAGAGGAGGAGCGCACAAAAAAAGACCTCTCCGCAGCCGCGAAGAGATCTTTTTGCACATCTTTGATTGCAACCGTTTATTTTGCGGTGTGATACCCATCCGGGTTCTTGCTCTGCCAGTTCCAGCTGTCGGCGCACATCTCCTCAATGCCGTACTCAGCCACCCAGCCCAGCTCGTTCTTGGCCTTGGTGGGGTCGGCGTAGCACTCGGCAATGTCGCCGGGGCGGCGCGGGTCGATGACGTAGGGGAGCTTCTTGCCGCAGGCCTTCTCAAAGGCGTGGATGACCTCCAGCACGCTGTAGCCCTTGCCGGTGCCCAGGTTGCAGATGAAGAGGCCGCAGTTGGTCTCCAGCTTCCGGATGGCGCAGACATGGCCGCGGGCCAGATCGACCACATGGATGTAATCGCGCACGCCGGTGCCGTCCGGGGTGGGGTAATCGTTGCCGAAGACGTGGACCTTTTCCAGCTTACCCACGGCCACCTTGGCGATGTAGGGCATCAGGTTGTTGGGGATGCCGTTGGGGTCCTCGCCGATGAGGCCGGACTTGTGGGCACCGATGGGGTTGAAATAGCGCAGCAGGGCCACGTTCAGGGTGGGGTCGGCCTTGCAGACGTCGGTCAGAATCCGCTCGGTGAAGGCCTTGGTGGTGCCGTAGGGGTTGGTGGTAGCGCCCACCGGGAACTCCTCGGTAATGGGCACACTGGCGGGGTCGCCGTAAACGGTGGCCGAGGAGCTGAAGACGAAGTTCTTGCAGCCGTGGCGGCGCATCACGTCCAGAATGACCAGCGTGCAGTTGAGGTTGTTGTAGTAATACTCGATGGGCTTGGAGACACTCTCGCCCACGGCCTTATAGGCAGCAAACTGGATGACAGCGGTGATGTCCGGGCACTCGGAGAAGATCTTTTCCACATCCTCGTGCCGGGTCATATCGGCCTGATAAAAGCGGAAATCCTTGCCCGTGATCTGCTTGACGCGGTCCAGCACCACAGGGGAAGCGTTGTAGTAGTTATCGGCTACCACGATATCATAGCCAGCGTTCAGAAGCTCGATGCAGGTGTGGCTGCCGATGTAGCCGGCGCCGCCGGAAACCAAAATTGCCATAGCAAAAACCTCTCTCATCACCATTGTTGCAGTGTATTCAGGGGATGCTCCCTTGTTGCCTAAAGGATACCGCTTTTTGCGCGGGAAATCAAGGGTCTTGGGTTTTATAGCGATGGATTATTGTTGCGTTTCTTCTCAGCAATGCGAAGGACCTACGCAAAAAATCTCCTCCCGCAGGGGAGGAGATTTTTTCCTTGCATTTCAGAGTAAATTTTTCTTTACAGTCTCCCGCACTGCCGCCCGGTGAAGAAGCGCAGCGTGGTGTTGGCCCGGAAGACCTTCCCGGCCCGCAGCAGCGTGCTGGGGAACTCCGGGTGAGAGGGACTGCAGGGGAAATGCTGAGTCTCCAGCGCAAAGCCGCTGTACTTCTGCAGCGGTGCGCCGCCCTTGCCGGGGCTGGGGCAGTCCTGCAAAAAGTTGCCCGTATACAGCTGCACACCGGGCTGGGTGGTGTACATCTTCATGCTGATGCCGCTCTTGTCGCTGGTGGCCCAGGCGCACAGGCTCTGGCTGGAGCCGCCCTGTGCCCGGTCGATGACGAAGCAGTGGTCAAAGCCGCCGCCCACCATAGTGGTCTGGAAAAAGCCTGTATCCAGGTCGCGGCCAATGGGCTTGCCGGTGGTAAAATCCATGGGCGTGCCCGCCACGGGCAGGATGCGGCCGGTGGGGCAGGTCTCATTGTTGCCTTCCAGATAGCGGGACGCGCAGAGCTTGAGCTTCTGGTTGAGGATGTTGCCGCCGCCGTCGAGGTTGAAATAGGTATGGTTGGTCAGGTTGATGTAGGTGTCGGCATCGGTGGAAACGCGGTAATCCATCCGCAGGGCATTGTCCTCGGTAAGGATATACCGCACCGAGATCTTCAAATTTCCGGGGAAACCGTCCTCGCCGTCGGGGCTTTCCGTTTCCAGCAAGAGGGTATCGCCAAAGGCTTTCACCTCGTACAGCTTCCGGGGAAAAGTGCCGTGCAGGTGGTTTTTGCCGTTGTTGGCCTCCAGCTGGTACCGCTTGCCGCCGATGGTAAAGGCCGCATTCTCGATGCGGTTGGCATACCGCCCCACGAACGCACCGCAGCAGGTGCTGGCCGAGGAGTTGAAATCGGCAAGGTAATCGGCAAAATGGTCGTGTCCAAGCACCACGTCCACCGGGCCGTGCTTGGTGGGTACCAAAATGTTTTTGATCACGCAGCCGTAGTTGAGGATGTGCACTTCGAGCCCGCCGGGATTGGAGAGGATGTACTCGTTGACCTTATCGCCGTTTTTCAAAATGCCAAACGGCACGGAACGAAACTGTGCCACAGGGGTTCGCCTCCTTGATCAGATTCGATCTACTCCCGAAAAAGCCATACTTTGGAGCATATCGTTCACAATTATGATTATAGCACAGTTTTCCCCACTTGTGTTGGATACATTTTAGATTTTTCCTCCAATTTTTCGAGATATTTTTTGGTGATTTTCGCAAAAACCCTCTCCGTCTCGCATTCGCTCGCCATTCCCCCTTTCTGTCGCTTGCGCGACATCTTCCCCCGGCCGGGGGAAGTCTTCCCACCAAAGGGGGAGCTCATGGCGGCTTTTCCGATCGATGCAAAAAACCTCCCCCTTTCGGGGGAGGTGGCATTGCGCAGCAATGACGGAGAGGGTTTATTGCGCATTCTCCTGCGCCAAAAATTCCGCTGCATCGTCGGGGATGTCGTCCAGGTCTTCCTCGCTGCCGATGTCCACGTTGAGAGGCGGCTTTTTGAAGAGGATGTCGTACATCAGCGGCACGATGTACAGCGTCATCAGGGTAGCATAGCTCAGGCCGCAGATGATGACGACGCACATGCCGCTCATCAGCTGGCTGGCCATATCGTTGCTCAGGGCCATCTGCAGCATGGCCAGCACCGTGGTCAGGGTGGTCATCAGGATGGGGCGCATTCGGGTCTTGCCGGTGGCGATAAGGGCCGCGCGGCGCTCCATGCCGCCCATCCGCAGCTGGTTGGCGTAATCCACGAAGACGATGCCGTTGTTGACGACGGTGCCCATCAGCACGATGAAGCCCATCAGGGAGATCATCGTCAGCTGCTGGCCGGTGAGCAGCAGGCCCAGCAGGCCGCCGGTGAAGGCCAGCGGGATGGTGAACAGCACGATGAAGGGGGACAGCAGGCTCTGGAACTGAGCCACCATGACAAGGTAGACGAAGGGCAAAGCCAATGCCAGCCACTGCACCATCTCGCCCGTCATCTTGTTGACGTTGCCGGACTCGCCGCCCACGGTAAAGGAGCAGCCCTCGGGCATCTCGTCGGTAAGGGCGAAGGCGTCCAGCTTCTTCTGCAGCACACGGGCCTGGACGGTGGTGTTGTAGCCGCTGACGGTATCGGCCGAGACGGTGACGTACAGCGTCTGGTTCTCGCTGGTCAGGGAGTCCGGGGCCGTGCCCTTGGTCCAGGTGGCGATGTCCCGCAGCTGGCAGGTGCCCGTCACGGTGGTGCCGTCGGCCTGCATGATGGAGGTATCAAAGGTGATATTCATCATGTTTTCCTTGGTCACGGGGTCCAGGTTATCGGTGATCTGCACCGTCATGGAGGTGCCGTCCACCACCACGGGGGTCTTGGCGGTGGTGGTAGTGGTCAGGTCGGCTGCGATCTTCTGGTACACCTGCGCCACGGTCAGGCCGTAGGCGCGCACCTTGTCACGGTCGATGTTCAGGTTGATGGTGGCGTCGCCCTGGCCGAGGCCGGTGGCAGCGTTGGCAAAGCCCTCGGTGTCGTTGACCATCTCGATGACTTTTTCGGAAAGCTTGGTGATGGTGGCCGTGTCGGGGCCATAGACCTTGACGGACAGGCCGCTGGCCATCATGCTGGTCAGCTCCTGCATCCCGCTGATCTCCACGGTGCCGGTGCAGTGCTCCACGCCGTTCACGGCGTTTTCCAGCGCCACGCGGGCCTGCTCGATCTTGGTGGAGGAGAGGCTCTCGTCCAGCTTCACATTGATCTGGTAGCTGCCGTAGCTGTTGGCGGCATTGAGCAGATCGGTGATGGCGGAGGGCAGGCCGAGGTTTGCAATGTCGATGCCTGCCACGCTGGTATCGGTGGTGATGCCCACCTCTTCCACATGGTCCACGTTCTGGAGGGTCTCCACCACCTGCCCGGCCACTTCGTAGGAACCTGCCTTATCCAGATCGTCGTCGGTGGAAAGGGTGACGATGGCCTCGTTGCTGGTGATGGTGGGCAGCAGGTCCACGCCCATGGAGAAGACCCGCCAGCCGCAGAAGGCCAGCAGCACGATGGCCAGCCCCAGCGGGATGGCCCGGTGCTGGAAGCACCACTGCAGGCTGTGGGCGTATTTGTCCTGCACCTTCTCAAACCAGGCCAGCTTCTTGGGCTCGGCCTTTTTCAGCACCGTAGCGGACGCCGCCGGGACGACCGAGATGGCCACGATGAGGGAGGCCATCAGGCAGTAGCCGATGCATAGGGACATGGGCTGCATCAGGTTGCGGACGGTTTCGGAGGTGAAGACGACGGGCAGGAAGACGCAGACCGAGGTGAGGGTAGAGGCCACGATGGACATGCTCACCTGTCTTGCGCCCTGCACCGCCGCGCGGGGGGCGGCCACACCGCGGCCCCGCAGGCGGTAGATGTTCTCGATGACGACGACGGAGTTATCCACCAGCATACCAATGCCGAGGGAGAGGCCCGCCAGCGTCATGATGTTCATATCCAGCCCGGTGAAGTACATGAGCACCACCGCAAACAGCACGGAAAGCGGGATGCTGATGCCGACCACGAGGGTGGGCTTGACGTCCTTCAGGAAGATGGCCAGCACGATGATGGCCAGCGCCGCACCCACGATCATGCTGGTGAGGATGCTCTTGACGATGATGGTGATGTAGTTGCCCTGGTTGGACAGCACGACCACGTGCAGGCCCTCGTACTGAGCCTGCAGCTCCTTAAAGGCGGCCAGGCAGTTGCTGGACACGTCGCTGGCGCTGGCCGTGCCGCTCTTGAAGATCTTCAGCACGGCCGCCCGCTCGCCGTTCAGGCGGGTATAGCTGGCCTCGGCGTTGTCGATGACTTCCACATCCGCCACGTCGGAGAGGCGGACATCGCCAAAGCCATCCACATGGAGCAGCAGGGCTCCCTCAATGTCAGCGATGCTGTCGTACTCCTCGCCCACTTTCAGCAGCCAGCTTTGGCCGCTGGAATCCTTGACGTAACCGGCGGGCATGGAGAAGTTCTGGGCATAGATGAGGGTGGCCAGCGTGTCGATGTCCAGCTGCTTTGCCACGTCGGCGCTGGCAAGGGCCTTTTCCTTCGCGGCTTCGTACTGAGCCTCCGCCGCTTCGTACTGAGCCTGGTAGTTGTTCAGCATATCGCGGGCATCGGTAAATTTCATGTAGGCGGCCAGCTGCTGGCTGGAGTAGCTGCCCAGCGCCTGCGAGAAGCTGTTCAGCAGCTCGGGCACATTGTCCATGGCCTGGATGGTGTCTTCCAGTGTTTTATAGATGGAGCCCAGGCTCTTCTGCACCTCGGCGCTGTCCACGCCAGAGGCCGTCTCGCCGGTGCCGGTATCCAGCCGGCTCTGCAGCTGCTGCAGGGCCACGGTCAGGCGGTCGGTGATATCGCGCAGCTGGCCGATCATCGAGATGAGGGCATCGATGTCCCGCATACCCGTCTCGTTGAACTGGTCCACCACGTTCTGCAGGCCGTCGCGGATGTCCACAAGGCTCTGCTTGATGTCGGGGTCGTTGACGATCTCAATGAGCTCGTTGATGCTGTTCAGCAGGTCCTGCGCCTGATTTTTCACCGACTCCACCGCCGAGCCCACTTCCGTGCCCATCTGGGCCATGACGGTGTCGGAGACGGTGTCGCCGTATTTTTTCATCTGCTTTTCGTATTCGGCACGGCCTGCGTTGATCTGGGCCTGGGCCTCTTCCAGCTTTTCATGAGCGGCGGCCAGCTGGGTGTCGATGGTCTCCAGCAGCTTTTCGTTGATGACATCGATCTTTTTCTGGTTCAGCTGCACCTGCACCATCTTCTCGATGAGGCCGTTGGCCGACACGCTGGAAACGCCGCCCTTGCGCTCCACGTAGGGCACCAGCGTATCGCCGACGAAGTTGGAGAGGTCGTAGACGTCGCTGCCCTCCCGGCTCACGGCCACCGTCATAAAGGCGTTCATATTCAGGCTGTATTCCAAAATGGAAGGCGTCAGGCAGGTATCGGGCAGGCTGGCCACGGTCTGGTCCACCTTATTGGACACCTTGACCATGGTGCTGTTCATGTCCGTGCCCTCGCTGAATTTGAGGAGCAGCAGGTTGTAGTTTTCCGCCGAAGTGGAGGTGATGGTGTCCACACCGGCCACCGTGCCCAGCGCATTTTCCATCACATCGGCCACTTCGCTCTCCACGCGCTCGGGGCTGGCACCGGGATACACCGTGACCACCATGAGGTACGGGGTGCTGATATCCGGCAGCAGGTTGGTCTGCATGTGGCTCAGGGCCACAAAGCCCAGCAGCAGCACCATGATCACACCCACCAGGACCGTGAATGGTTTTTTGACACTGAATTTTTCCATTTCTTCCTACCATTTCTTTTGCTCCCCGCTTCGCGTGCGCGCAGGAGTAAATATTTCCCTTTGTACTCCTATTATACACAAGGCGGTGGGGCTTGCAAGGGGAGGCCCTGTTTTTTTCGTGGAAATGTGGTGAAATATCCCTTTGGTTATGGTATACTAAAGCAGAGAATGGATCAGCAGGCCCTTTTTGCGGCCCGCTTCAAACGATACAAAAACAACAAAGCAGGGAGTGCTATGAAAAAAGTCATTTCGGTCCGTTTTAAGGACAACGGCAAAAGTTATTATTTTGACCCCGCCGATCAGGAGATCCACACCGGCGATTACGTCATCGTCGAGACGGCCCGGGGCGTGGAGTGCGGCGAGGTGGTGCAGGGCGTGCGGGAGATCTCCGATGCAGCGGTGCCCAAGGCCCTGAAGCCCATCACCCGGATGGCCGACAGCGTGGATGTGCGCCGGATGCGCCAGAACCGCGAAGATGAGAAGCGAGCCTACCACACCTGTCAGGAGTGCATCGCCCGCCACAAGCTGGAGATGAAGCTGGTGGAGGCCGAATATACCCTCGACCGCTCCAAGATCATGTTCTATTTCACCGCCGACGGCCGGGTGGATTTCCGCGAGCTGGTCAAGGACCTGGCCGGCATCTTCCACACCCGCATCGAGCTGCGCCAGATCGGCGTGCGGGACGAGAGCAAGATGATCGGCGGCCTGGGCATCTGCGGCCAGCCCTTCTGCTGCTCCCGCTTTTTGAAGGATTTCCAGCCCGTCTCCATCAAAATGGCCAAGGAGCAGGGCCTTTCCCTCAACCCCACCAAGATCAGCGGTGCCTGCGGCCGCCTGATGTGCTGCCTGGCCTATGAGGAAAACGCCTACGAGTACCTCAACAGCATCATGCCCATGGTGGGCAGCACCGTCCGCACCCCGGACGGCCTGGGCACCGTGCTGGAAGTCAACCCCATCTCCGGCTATCTCCGGGTGCGCTGCGGCACCGAGACCCTGGCCCCGCGCTACTACAAGGTGGGCGTGTGCGAGTATGTCAGCGGCGGCAAGCGCGCCCCCCGCCGCCCGGACCCGGACGACGATTATTCCGGCGTGCGCAACCCCGCCCCCGTGGTAGCTTCTGCGGACGCAAACGGCAGCGCAAACTGTGGAAACTGCCCCAAAAAGGAGCGCTAATTCCCAGAAATATAGTGGGAAATCATGGCAGTTAGTATCGTAAAACTAACCGTTTTCCGTGATTTTTGACAACTAACCTCTTCAAATTTCCCCAGAAGTTAGCCCATGCTTTTGTGCAACCCCACAAAAAAGCTGGTTTTGCATTTTGTGCGGTACGGTTAGTCTTGCCTTTTCGTTTTTGCTTTGCTAAAATCGTGTCAAGGAAGATTTCCGAGGGCGCTTTGCCAAAGCCGTGCAACGGCAGGCGTCTTCTAAAACAGCGCACGGGAGATAAAGGAGAGTTACTATTATGGCACACAAGGTTTCTGACGCATGTGTTGGCTGCGGCGCTTGCGAGGGCGCTTGCCCCGTTGGTGCAATCACCGTTGAGAATGGCAAGGCTGAAGTGAACGCTGAGTCCTGCATCGACTGCGGCGCTTGCGAGGGTGCTTGCCCCACTGGTGCTATCGCTGCTGAATAATTTTTTGCAGTATAGCCTGTCTTAAAACGACACAAAAAGCAGCAGACCTGTCTCGATGGGTCTGCTGCTTTTCTGTTTGTCTGCAACAAAGGATTTTTTACGCCGACCTATGGAACATTCTACCGAGATTTTGTATAATAAGACAGAAGTCTACTGTTCGCGCGTCCACCGTTTCGGCTCCGACGCGCTGCTGCTGGCGCGGTTTTGCCCGCCCAAGCGCACCCAGAAAGCCGCCGACCTCTGCTCCGGCTGCGGCATCGTCAGCCTGGAATGGCACGACAGCGGCCACCGCGGCCCCTGCACGGCGCTGGAGCTGCAGCCCGAGGCCAGCGCTCTGCTGGCCCAGGCCGTGGCGGAGCAGGGCCTTGGCCACATCGTGCCCCTCTGCGCCGACCTGCGCACCTGCCGGGAAGGGGAGGGCACCTACGACCTGTGTGCCTGCAACCCGCCCTATTTCACCGACGGCATCCAGAGCGCCAACGCCGCCCGGGCCACGGCCCGCCACGAGACGGACTGCACGCTGGACGATGTCTGCGCCTGTGGCTTCCGGCTTTTGAAGGACGGTGGGCGGCTGGCCCTCTGCCACCGGCCCGAGCGCCTGGCCGAGGTGCTGGCGGTGCTGCGGGCCCATCGGCTGGAGCCCAAGCGGCTGGCCTTTGTGAAGAACCGGCCCGACAGCGCCCCCTGGCTCTTTCTGGTAGAAGCCCAGAAAAACCGCAAAACAGGCTTGCGCATCGAGCCGGATCTTTTGATCTCGGCAGGGGCAGCGCTTTATGGGCCACGCTGAGCCCTCTCCGTCATCGCTGCGCGATGCCACCTCTCCCGAAGGGCGAGGTCTTTCTCAATTCCGCAAAGTTTCCCTTCTTGCTAAAGAGCTCCCCCTCCGGGGGAGCTGTCTGCGAAGCAGACTGAGAGGGTTCTTTCTGATTGGAGGTAACTATGGCAGGAACACTCTATATCGTCGCCACCCCCATCGGCAATCTGGACGATATGCCGCCCCGGGTGGCGGCCACCTTTGGCGCGGCGGATTTCATCGCCGCCGAGGACACCCGCGTCACCATGAAGCTGCTCAATTTTCTGGGCCTGAAAAAGCCCATGGTCAGCTATTATGAGCACGCCCTGCAAAAGGGCGAGGGCATCCTCCGCCGCATCGAGGCAGGGGAGAACTGTGCCCTCTGCTCCGACGCCGGGATGCCCTGCGTCTCCGACCCCGGTGAGGTCATCGTCCGGGACGCACTGGCCCGGGGCATCCGGGTCGTGCCCGTGCCTGCCGCCTCCGCCTGCGTCACAGCGCTGGCCGTCTCAGGGCAGGACACCTCCCGCTGGGTGTTCGAGGGCTTTCTGCCCGTCAACCGCAAGCAGAAAAAGGAGCGGCTGGCAGAGCTGCTGAGCGAAAAGCGCACCGTCATCTTCTACGAAGCGCCCCACAAGCTGCGCACCACGCTGGACGATCTGACCGCCGCCTTCGGCGGGGAGCGGAGCATCACCCTTTGCCGGGAGCTGACCAAACTCCACGAGGAGATCTGGAAGACCACCCTGGGCGAGGCTGTGGCTCACTACGCCGCCAACGAGCCCCGGGGCGAGTATGTGCTGGTGATGGCGGGTGCCCCTGCCGAAGCCCCCGCCGAGCTGACGCTGGAACAAGCCGCCCAGCGGGCCCTGGAGCTGACGGAGGAGGGCTTCGCTTCTTCCGCCGCCGCCAAAGCCGCCGCCCAGGGCACGCCGTATTCCAAGAGTGAAGTATATAAACAGCTGCTGGCATTACAGCAGGAAGCATAATTTAGGAGGACCCCATCCGTGACGAAACTTTTGATCCTGAGCGACAGCCACAACAGCAGCGACGCCGTGGCCCGCATCCTGAAAGCCGAGCGCGACCAGATCGACGCGCTGATCTTTCTGGGCGACGGCCTGCGTGATCTGGAATTGGCGCTGACAAAATATCCCAAACTCCGGGCCTACGCCGTGGCCGGAAACTGCGATTTTGGGGCGCTGGAGCCCTATGACGGGCTGGTGGCCTTCGATGGGGTCATTGTTTTTTATACCCACGGCCATATGTATGGTGTAAAGTACGATCTGGATACCATTTCCGATGCTGCCGCCGCCCGGGGCGCGCAGGTGGCCCTGTTTGGCCACACCCACATCCCGGCGGCGGAGAGACGAAACGGCGTCTTCCTGTTCAACCCCGGCTCCTGCGGCCGCTGCTACACCGGGCCCAACACCTACGGCCTTTTGACGCTGGAAGACGGTAAGATCCTTGCACACGAACACAAAGAGGTACCAAAAGAATGAGCATCAATGAAGTGCGCTGCCTGCCCGAGTGCGGCAGCACCAACGCCTATGTGAAAGAACACTTTGAGGAGTTCGGCCCCGTGGCCGCCGTTTACACCACCAACCAGACCGCCGGGCGGGGCCGCCTGGGCCGCACCTGGGTCAACGCCGAGGGCCGTGCCCTCTACTACACCGTTGCCATCCGGGAGCCGCTGGCCCAGCCTGCCACCCTGCCGCTGCTGGCCAGCCTGGCCGTAAAAGACCAGCTGGCCCGGCGCTATGGCGTAGAGTGCCAGATCAAATGGCCCAACGACCTGCTGCTGAACGGCAAAAAGATCGTCGGCATCCTGTGCGAGAGCGTCTGTTACGGCTACGAGATGCAGGGCCGGGGCATTTTGTGCGGCATCGGCATCAATCTGGCCCAGCCCCAGAGCTATTTTGACGCCGCCGCGCTGCCCCACGGCACCTCGCTGGAGCTGCAGGGCGCCAAGGTCGATCTTGCCGCCGACCCCCAGTGGCTGGCCGAGGCTCTGACCGATTTCGGCTTTGACCGCCCCCTGTATTCCTTCGCGAAGGACGGCTTTGCCCCCTTCCGGGAGGCATACAAAAAGGCCTGCATCAACATCGGCCGCCGCGTCACCTTCGACCTGCCCGGCGGCGGCGAGGGCAGCGGCATTGCCACCGATGTGGATGAGGAGGGCCGCCTCGTCGTCCGCACCGACTCCGGCGAGGAGCACGTCTTTACCGGCGAAGTTTCCGTCCACGGCATCTACGGAGCCGTTTAACTTCCTCTACGCCTTGGCTCTCCCTTTGGGAGAGCTGGCGCGTCAGCGCCTGAGAGGGCGAATTTTCCCCATAAAACCCAAAATCCCCCTCCGACGCTTGCGGTACGCCGGAGGGGGATTTTGTTTGGGGTATTGCTTTGGTGTGAGGAGGAATCATGTGCGGGAGAGCGGTTGCGGCCCCGCTCCCCCACAGCCATAGTATACCCGATTTCGGCGCAAAAGTCATTACCTTCTTGTGAAAAAATGTTGCATCGCTTGTGAAATCTTTGTTAATGCGCCTCTGCGGTTTCGCCCTGCTTTTCGCCTGCGGCAAGTTCCGCGTGCCGATGCCCCAGCTCCACATAGAGGGCTGCATTGCTGCGGTTCATTTCCAGCTGGGCGGGGGTGATGGTCTTGATGACGCGGGCAGGCACGCCCACGGCCACCGAATCGTCCGGGATGTGCATCCCCTCCGGCACCAGCGCCCCGGCCCCGATGATGCACCGCCTGCCCACCACACAGCCGTTGAGCAGGGTGGCGTGCATCCCGATCAGGCTGTCGTCGCCCACGGTGCAGCCGTGCACCAGGGCGCAGTGGCCCACCGTTACATTTTTGCCCAGATGCACCGGGAAACCTGCGTCGCAGTGCACCACAGCGTTGTCCTGCACGTTGCAGCCCTCGTCCAGAACCAAAGCGTCCTCGTCGCCCCGCAGCACGGCCCCGTACCAGACGGAGCTGTCCTGCCCCAGAACCACATCGCCCAGCACGGTCGCGTTGGCGGCCACAAAGGCCGCGCCCGCGTTGCGGGGCGTTTTTCCACCAAAGGATGCGATCATTGTTGAAAAACCACCTTTCTCTTTTTCGTCATTTATGGTATTCTTTTATCAGTTGAAGTTTTGCGCACGGCCTGTGCGGCCGCGCATTGCTTTCAAAGGAGTCTTCGTCTCATGCAAAAAACCGTTTCGCGGGCCGCAGCGCTGGCCCTCACGCTGGTGCTGGCGGTCTGCATCGCCCTGCCGGGCTTTGCCGCCTACGCCATGCCCATCCAGACGGCCTACCCGGAAGAGTCTGTTTTCCTCTTTGACGCCGATACGGGGGAGGCCCTCGTGGAGCAGAACCCCGACCTGCCCCGCTGCGTTGCCAGCCTGACCAAGATGATGACGGCCCTGCTGGTGCTGGAAAGCGGTGCCGATCGGAATGCCTCCCTCACCATCCCGGACAGCCTCACGCCGGAGTTTGCCGCCATCCGGGCCAACCGGGGCCACACCATCGGCCTGCAGGCCGGGGAAAGCGTCCGCCGGATAGACCTATTATACGCCATGCTGGTGCCCAGTGCAAACGATGCCGCCAGCGTACTGGCCAGCGACGCCGCCGGAGGCGACCTTGCCGCCTTTGCCGCCCGGGATATGGCCAAGATCGCGCTGGCCTGCTACGCAAACCCCACCTATCGGCAGATCGCCGACACGGTAACTTACACCCTGCCTGCGACCAACGTCCACCCAGCCCGGACCCTCACCACCACGAACGGGCTGCTGCGGCCGAACGCCGCATACTACCGCCCCTACGCCCACGGGATGAAAACGGGCTTTACCACCAAGGCGGGCCGCTGCTTTGTCACCTTTGCCCAGCAGAACGGCCGCACCTACGGTCTCGTGATTTTAGGCTCCAACAGCCAGAACATCTTCCGCGAGGCCGCCGAGCTCTTCGATTGGGCCTTTGCCAACGAAGCGCTGCTGCACCCCGCCGCACCCGAGACCACGAAAAAATCGTTTTTCTCGTTCTGGCACAAGCTGCTGGAATGATTTGATTTTTGGGAGGATACGCTCATGCAAACCACACTCTTCCGCCGGGCGGCCGCTCTGGCCCTCACCCTCGCGCTGGCCGTCACGGCTGCGCTCTCCGGCTTTGCCGCCTATGAGATGCCCATCCAGACCGTGAACGAAGCCGAGTCGGTCTACCTCTTCAATCTGGATACGGGCAAGCCCATCCTGGACCAGAACGCCGGGCAGTCGCGGTACATTGCCAGCCTGACCAAGATGATGACGGCCCTGCTCTTCCTTGAAAGCGGCAAGGACATGAACGCCGAGGTCACCATCCCCGCCAGCCTGACCCAGGAGTTCAAGGACATCCAGAACGCCAACGGCAGCACCATGAACCTCCGCATCGGCGAGACGGTGCGCCGCATCGACCTGCTCTACGGCCTGCTGGTGGCCAGCGCCAACGACGCCGCCAGCGTCATCGCCAGCGACGTTTCGGACGGCAACCTCACCGCCTTTGTGGCCCAGATGAACGCCAAGGCTCAGGAGCTGGGCTGCACGGGCACCACCTTTACCTGCGTGCACGGCCTGTACGATTACGGCAACGTCTCCACGGCGGAAGACCTTGCCAAGATTGCCTCGGCCTGCTACCAGAACGAGACCTACATGGCCGCCGCCAACAGCCTGACCTACACCCTCCCGGCCACCAATCTCCACCAGAGCGAGCGGATCATCACCTCCACCAACCTGATGCTCAACCCTGAGTACCCCTACTACCGCGATTACATCCGGGGCATGAAGACCGGCTTCACCACCCTGGCAGGCCGCTGCTTTGTCACCTTTGCCCAGCAGGACGGCCACACCTACGGCCTCGTGGTGCTGGGGTCTGACCTCGACAACATCTATCGGGAGTGCTCCGAAGTCCTCGATTGGGCCTTCAGCAGCTTCTCGGACCGCCAGCTGGTGGACACCGACACTGCGCTGACCACCGTGCCCCTGACCAAGTGCCGCACCGAACAGGCCGTGGAGCTCTACGCCGCCGCGCCCGTCTCCGGCTACGGCCACGCCGACGACAAAGTGACTTTCGCCTTTGACCTGCCCGAGAGCGTCTCCGCCACCGTGAAAGAGGGTGCCACCCTCGGCACCGCCACCGTCTATCTGGACGGCTACGAGATCGGCACCGTGGACCTTGTGACCCACCGGGAGTACGTCTCCAACTTTCGCACCGACCTCAAAGCTACGCTGGAGCTTCTGGCCGCTCTCATCGTGATTTTAGCTATCCTCAGCTTCTTCACCATGGTGGCCGGCGGCGGCTCGCTGAACTTAGGCCGACGCAGAAAAGCAAGAAGACGCTAAGCGCCTGAGAGGGCGAACCCTACTACAGCAAAAGGCTGCCGCAGCAATGCGACAGCCTTTTTTGCGTCTTCTTATGCCCGGAACCGTGCGGCCAGCACCGTCAGCACGATCTTCGGGTTTACCTGTGCCCCCAGCCGCTGGATGGCCGTATCCGCCGCTCCCAGGGCCTTGCGGGCCGCGTCACCCGTCACCGGGGAATGTTTGCTGCCCCGCAGCCCGGCGGCCGCTACGGCCCTAAAATCGGCCAGCAGCGCGGCGGCCCCGGCCTTGTCTTTTTCGTAGGCCGCCAGCAGCACGGCGGCAGAGTAGCTGTCCCGGGCCTGCGCGGCCTTGGCCAGCTGCAGGGCTTTTTCCACCTGCTCCCGCCTAGCGTCGTCCCGGGCCGCCGCCAGCACCGTGCCGATGTGCCCATCGAACAGCTCACTGTAGAGGGCGGCGGCTTTGCCGTCCACCCCCTGCGCCGTGCAGTAGCGGGCACAGTCGGCAGGGGAGACTGGGGCCACCGCAAAGCTGATGCAGCGGCTGCGGATGGTGGGCAGCACCCCTGCCAGCGAGTCCGCTGTCAGCAGAAACAGCACGCCCTCGGGGGGCTCTTCCATCACCTTCAGCAGGGCGTTGGCGGATTCCTCGTTCATCTTCTCCACGTGATACAGCAGCACGGCACGGCCCTCGGCGGAAAGGCTGGTGTTGAAGATCTCCGCCCGCATGGCCTTCACCTGGCTGACGAGGTATTTCCCGCCCGAGCCCATGCCCGCCACGGAGATGGCCTCCCGGACGATGCCCGTCTCCACCCGGCCGCTGTCGCGGTCGCCGGGCTTGCCCACGGCGCGGCAGCATTCGCCCCGCAGCAGGGCCTCGGCCGG
>RKCM01000130.1 GCA_014858325.1 Oscillospiraceae bacterium
GGTAGCGGCCATACTGTTTATAGATCTCTTCCAGACGCTGCTTGATGGAGGAACCGATGCTGCGGTAGTAAGCGGCCATCTCGCAGATGAGCATGGAGCCGATGACGGCGTCCTTATCGCGGACATAGGGGCCGGCCAGGTAGCCGTAGCTCTCCTCGAAGCCGAAGATGAAGCGGTCCACTTCCCCGGCGGCTTCCAGGTTGGCGATCTGGTCGCCGATCCACTTGAAGCCCGTCAGCACGCTGCGCATCTCCACGCCGTAGTGGGCGGCAATGGCGTCGGCCAGCGGGGTGGAAACGATGGACTTGACGGCCACGGGGTTTGCGGGCATGGTGCCCTTTTCGATGCGGCCCGCGCAGATGTAATCCAGCAGCAGTGCGCCCATCTCGTTGCCGGACACCAGCTCATAGCTGCCGTCCGGGCACTTCATGGCGATGCCCACGCGGTCGGCGTCGGGGTCGGTGGCCAGCATCAGGTCGGCGCCGGTCTTGGTGGCAAGGTCGAGGCCCAGCTTCAGCGCATCGAAGATCTCGGGGTTGGGGTAGGAGCAGGTGGTGAAGTAGCCGTTGGGGTACTCCTGCTCGGGCACGATGGTGATATCGGTGATGCCCATATCGTTGAGCACATGGGTCACGGGCACCAGGCCGGAGCCGTTCAGCGGGCTGTACACCAGCTTCAGGCCGGCAGTCTTGCACAGGCCGGGCCGCACCTGCCGTGCCTCAATGGCAGCGTACAGGGCGTTCTTGCAGTCGTCGCCCACAAAGCGGATGAGGCCCTTCTCCACGCCCTCGGCAAAGGAGAGGAACTTTGCCCCGGTGAGCACATCGGTCTTCTGGATCTCATCGTAGACGATGGCGGCGGCGTCATCGGTCATCTGGCAGCCATCGGGGCCGTAAGCCTTGTAGCCGTTGTACTTGGCGGGGTTGTGGCTGGCCGTGACCATGATGCCCGCGTTGCAGTGGTAGTAGCGGGTGGCAAAGCTCAGGGCAGGCACAGGCATGAGGGCGTCGTAGATGCGCACCTGGATGCCGTTGGCGGCCAGCACGCCGGCGGCCGTCTTGGCGAAGACGTCGCTCTTGAGGCGGCTGTCGTAGCTGATGGCCACGGTCTGGGTGCCGCCCTGGGTCTTGACCCAGTTGGCCAGGCCCTGGGTCGCCTGACGCACGACGTAAATATTCATACGGTTGGTGCCCGCACCCAGAACGCCGCGCAGGCCGGCAGTGCCAAACTTCAGGGCCACCGCAAAGCGGTCCTTGATCTCGTCGTCCTTTCCCTCGATCTTTGCCAGCTCCGGCTTCAGGTCAGCGTCTTCCAGATCCGCTGCCAGCCAGCGCTTATACTCATCCTGATACATATTGCACACCTTACCTTTAATTTATTTGCTCAGAGTCTCCTCCGAAAAAGGCTGTAAGGGCCTTTAATTATAATATAAGCTTTTCCGCCGTTTGTGTCAATTCTGTATTATGCAACAAGTTTGTCACCTCAAAATCAGCAAATGGCACAAATCCAGACGGATCCGCTGCACCAACCAAAGGCCGCCCGGGCCGGTTTTGCCGCATTGACAAACCCCACCGCCCTCTACTATAATAAATTCAACGCAGGAAGGTCGTCGAAGCCTGCCGAAAATTTCCTGCATTTACTCATTTTTTATTTTCTCCCGCCGCCCTACCTCACAGCCGCCCTTCCGGGCAAAAGGAGTGCCATGTATTCCGTCATCAAAAGTTTTGGGCTATCCGGGCTCAATGGCTTTGCCGTGGAGGTCGAAGCCGATGTGGCCGGTGGGATGCCCGCCCTCTCCATCGTGGGCCTGCCAGATTCCGCCGTCCGCGAAAGCGGCGACCGCGTCCACGCCGCCATCAAAAACCTCGGCTTCAAATGGCCGGACCGCCGCATCACCGTCAACCTCGCCCCCGCCGATGTGCGCAAGACCGGCCCCGTGTACGATCTGCCCCTGCTGCTGGCCGTGCTTTCCGCCGCCGGGCAGATCGAAGTGCCGCCCGAGGACGCCGCCTTCCTCGGCGAACTGGCGCTGGACGGCAGCCTCCGCCCCGTTTCGGGCGTGCTACCCATGGCGCTGGAGGCCGCAGCCACCGGCGTGAAAGCCCTGTATGTCCCCGCCGAAAATGCCGCCGAAGCCGCGGAGGCCTGCGGCGACGCCATGAAGGTCTACCCTGCCCGCAATGCCCGGGAGGTGGTGAACGCGCTGCAGGGTGTGGCCGCCCTTGCCCCCGCCGCGTCCGTCCCCTTTGACCCCGCCGAAGGCTGGAACACCGCCCCGGACTTTGCGGACGTGATGGGCCAGCCGCTGGCCCGGCGGGCCATGGTGCTGGCGGCGGCAGGCGGCCACAATGTACTGCTCATCGGCGCACCGGGCACCGGCAAATCTATGCTGGCCAAGCGCCTGCCCGGCATCCTGCCGCCCCTCTCCCGGGAGGAGGCGGTAGAAACCACCAAGATCTACTCCATCGCAGGCCAGATGCCCAAGGGGCGGGGGCTTGTCACGGCCCGGCCCTTCCGCAGCCCCCACCACTCGGCCAGTGCTGTCTCCCTCGCGGGCGGCGGGGCGCAGTTCCGCCCCGGCGAGTGCAGCCTTGCCAACTGCGGCGTGCTGTTTCTGGATGAGCTGCCGGAGTTCTCCCGCGAAAGCTTGGAGGTGCTGCGCCAGCCGCTGGAGGACGGCCAGATTACCGTCAGCCGGGCCGCAGGCAGCGCCACCTACCCCAGCCATTTCCAGCTCGTTGCCGCCATGAACCCCTGCAAGTGCGGCTACTACGGCCACCCCACCCGGGCCTGCACCTGCTCGCTGAGCGCGGTGCGGCAGTACCGCAGCCGGGTGTCCGGCCCGCTGCTGGACCGCATCGACCTCTGCGTTGAGATGGACCCGGTGGCTTTCGATCAGCTGCACGCTTCGGCCCCCGCCGAGAGCAGCGCCGAGCTGCGGAAACAGGTGCTGGCCGCGCGGCAGATCCAGCAAAAGCGATACGCCGCCCCGGGCTTTGAAGGGGTGCACTGCAACGCCCAGCTCACCGCCGGGCAGGTGCGCCGCATCTGCCGCATGACCCCCGCCGCCGAGCGCCTTCTCCGCGCCTCCTACGACGCACTGGGCCTCTCCGCCCGCGCCCACGACCGCATCCTCCGCGTTGCCCGCACCGTGGCCGATCTGGCCGGCAAGCAATTGCTGGACGAAGACGCTCTGCTGGAAGCGCTGCAGTACCGTGCGCAGGAAAAGATCGAATAACAAAATGAGATGGACCACCCCGAAAGGGGTGGTCCATCTCATTTTTTACAGGGAGCTGCTCTGCAGCCGCTTCGCTGCGGCGATCAGGGGGAGTCCGCATTCCGATTTGAGGGGCGGAATGTCCAGAGAGGAAACATCTGGTTTAGTACTCCACCTTCCACATATAGCGGCGGTAATCCATAGAGTGACCGCGGACCTCTGCCATCTGTGCCACATAATACCGCTCAATGGGGATCATGGCCACAGGGCTGAAGAACTCTGCCACTGCAGGATCGATACGGCCCTTGTTGAAACTCTGGAAATCCAGCACGATATAGTTTTCAGCATAGGTCTTAAGGAACTTGAGGCAGCGCTCATCCAAAGCACGGGTGCGGCCCTCGTTCATGATCAGGATCATGGGCAGTTTTTTGTCCGTGGTCTCAAACGGACCATGGAAGTATTCGCCGGTATGCAGGCAGATGGCATGCTTCCACTGCATCTCCATAAAATGGCAGCAGCACATAGAGTAGGCCACACCGTAGTTGGAGCCGGAAGCCAGTACATAGAACACCGGCTCATCCTTTTCCTTTTCTGCCCAAGCCTGGGCAGCGGGCAGGCACTCGGCCTTGCCCTCAGCCACGATGGCGTCGATGTACTGGTACGCAGCCATGGCCTTGTCATAGTTCTCCCAGCCCTCAAACTGATGCAGCAGCTCAAAGCCGATGCGCAGAGCGTTGGCCTGGTTGGAGTCGCTATAGACCTGATCGTCGCCGTTGGAATAGGTGACGACGTACTGGCCCACCTTCGCCATTCCGGTCTGCATATTGCCTGTCATGGCAATGGTAATGGCACCGATCTTATTGGCGACCTTGACAGCCTCCACGGTCTCTGCCGTTGCCTTGAGGGAGCAGATGACCGCGATGCAACGCTCGTCCAGCTCTTTGGGGGTGGCGTGGACAAACTCGTTGCTGGTGTAGGTTGAAGCACCAAAGGTTTTTGCCTCGGACTGCAGCAGGTACAGCCCCGGGAAGATTGCCGCCTTGGAGCCACCGCAGCCCACGAAGAAGACATGCTTCAGGCCGCCCTTAGGCTCCAGCTTCTGTTTGATCTCTGCAATGATTTCTTGTACGTTCATAGCTTTTCAGACTCCTATTCTCATAATCCAAAGGAAAATTTCCGCACAGTTCTGTGCAGAAAAAGCGGGTTATTTTGCACGGCCGAACAGATAATAAGCCGGGCTGCGGTTGGCACAGTCGGTTTCGAGCACCTCTGCAGTGCAGTACAGGTAGGGGGCGTGCGTGCTATCCACCTTACCCTGGCGGCCCTCTTCCTCAAACTTTCCCTCTTTGTAAGAGGGATCCAGAATACAGAAAGCCTGCCCGTCGTAGGAGAGGACGGCGATGTAATGCCCGCCGTGGGTAAATACTCCCTTGTAGCCTTCCCGATCACCGCCGGAGTTAGCCACCGCCATGCCGCCCTTTTGCAGGTGAGCAATGAGGGCTGTTGGGTCGTCCGTAGTCTCAAAGGTCAGGCCGCAGCGTCGGGCCACCTCCTTGCCCAGGATCTTGAGGTCCGTGCCCGGCTTTCGGTTAGCCCCCAGCTGTTCGGAGAGGGCAAGGCACTCTTCCAGCGGAAGGTGGTTTTGGGTAAGATTTTCCACCATCATACAAACGCAACAGAGACCACAGCCCGCTTTGGCCACATTGCTGTGCTCTTCCGGAGCTCCTCCGGCGTCCGTATTGTGGCTGTAGTGCATCTTGGGGTAATCCAGTTGATTCAAATAAAGCATGGTTCACTTCTCCTGTGCGGCACCAGATTCATACAAGAAACAGGCCACCTGGCGGGTGCTGCCGTCTGCGCCGGGCAAGCTGTGCAGCTCCGGCCGCGCCTCGCGGCAATGGTCACACACCTTGGGGCAGCGAGTGGAGAACAAGCATCCCTTTGGCGGGTGGAGCGGGCTGGGGATTTCCCCTTGCAAAATGATCTCGGCCCGTTTCTTGTGGATATCCGGCACCGGGATGGCTGAAAGCAGCGCCTGCGTGTAAGGGTGAAGCGGGTTGTTATAAAGCTCTTTTTTATCGGCCAGCTCCACGATCCGGCCCAGATACATCACCGCCACCCGGTCACAGAGGTATTCCACCACACTCAGATCGTGAGAGATGAAGATGTAGGTCAGGCCGCGCTTTTTCTGCAGATCTTTCAGCAGATTGAGCACCTGAGAGCGGACCGAAACATCCAGTGCCGAGACCGGCTCGTCGCAGATGACCAGTTCCGGGTCGTTGATGAGGGCCCGGGCAATGACCACACGCTGGCGTTGGCCGCCCGACATCTCGTGCGGGAATTTCTCCAGATACTTTTCGCTCAGGCCCACTTCCTTCAAGATTGCCACGACCTTCTGCCGCTTTTCTTCCTTGGAGTACTTGCCCTCCACCTCCAGTGGGGCTGCCACAAGCTGCTCCACCTTCTTTTTGGGGTTGAGTGAAGCGTAGGGGTCCTGAAAGATGATCTGGATCTTTTTGCGAAGGGGGCGCATCTTACTTTCATTGTAGTGGGTGATATCCTCGCCATGGAACAAGATTTGTCCCCCCGTGATGTCGTGCAGCTTGAGGATGCTCTTGCCCAGCGTTGACTTTCCGCAGCCAGACTCGCCCACAAGGCCCACGATCTCGCCCTGATTCACCACCAGGTCGATACCGTCCACGGCTTTGACGGCAATGTCTTCGCCGCCTCGCACTTTTTTGACAGGATAATATTTTTTGACCCCGCGGATCTCCAGCAAAGGTGCATCCATTGTTACTCACCGTCCTTTGTGTCTTCTGCGCCGTAGTGGATGCAGCGCACCTGATGGGTGCCCTTGGCACGCATCCCGGGATCCTGCATTTTGCAGCCAGGCAGGGCCCGCTCGCACCGGGTGCAGAAGCGGCAGCCCTCCGGCATCTCGTCCAGCATGGGCACCGTACCCTCGATGGTATGCAGATGAGCCTCGTCGCCGCTGCCCAGTTTGGGGATGGAATTGAGCAGGCCGATGGTATACGGATGGGAGGGATGGTCGAAGATATCCTCCACTGTGCCGTACTCCACCACCTTGCCCGCGTACATCACCAGCACATCGTCTGCCATCTCTGCAATGACCCCCATATCGTGTGTGATGAGGATAACAGCAGTGTTCATCTCCTTGGCCAGAGAACGGATGATTCGAAGGATCTGGGCCTGAATGGTCACGTCCAGTGCGGTGGTTGGTTCATCGGCGATCAGGAGCTTGGGGTCGCACAGCAACGCCATGGCGATCATGACGCGCTGCCGCATTCCGCCGGAAAGCTGGTGAGGATACTCTTTGACCCGCTGCTCCGGGGAGGGGATCCCCACCCGGCTCAGCATTTCCACACAACGGGCCTTCGCATCAGCCCGGCTGATCTTTTTGTCGTGGGAACGGATCATCTCGATCATCTGATCCCCGATGCGGTAGACCGGGTTGAGGGAGGACATGGGCTCCTGGAAGATCATCGAGATCTCGCTGCCCCGTACCTGGCGCATCCGGGCCTCTGTAGCCTTGGCCAAATCCTCCCCCCGGAACAAAATTTGACTTTTGGAGTCAATGATGCTCACCGAAGGTGGGACCAGACGCATGATAGAAGTTGCTGTGACGCTTTTTCCGCAGCCAGACTCGCCCACAATGCCCAGCACCCGGCCTTCCTCCAGCGTAAAATTCACGCCATCCACTGCCGTTAAAAGATTTTTATTTACCTGAAATGATACCTTGAGGTCTTTGACCTCCAACAACGGCTCTCCCATTTGCGTCCTCCTGACTCGACCATTCCGGACTTGATTTTTCCAAGCTCTCTTTTATGTTGCGTATTTGCGGGATTTACTGGACCGACCAGTTCCAGCTCTTCTCGTTGTTCACACCGCCTTCAAAGGCATTGAAGCCCTGCAGACGGTCCGATTTGACGGCAAAGCTGTAGCCATGGTACAGGATGACCAGCGGCATTTCGTCGTACAGCATATCCTGATATTCGTTGACCAGTTCTTTCTTCTTGGCGGGATCGATCTCCGCCGCAATGGTATCCTGCAGCTCTGCGAACTTGGGATCGCTGATCTGGCAGTAAGTAGCATTGCGGTAATCGTAGTAACCGGCCATCCACAGCGGGTAGACCATGGCGTTGGAGCCGCAGATGCCCAGATCGTAGGTACCATCCTGCAGGCCGGAGAACATGGTGGCCAGTTCCACGGTCTGAACATCAATGGTGATGCCTGCATCGGCCAGGTTCTGCTGGATGACCGCCGCCATGCTCTCGCGGGCAGCGGTAACAACCATGTGCAGCGTACGTCCATCCCAGCCAGCCTCAGCCAGCAGGGCCTTTGCCTTGTCCACATCACGGCTCCAGGCAATGCCCTTGTCGTACTCGCTGCCGGGGATGATGCAGGTAGCCGAAGCAACTGCGTTGCCGCGCATGTTCTGCTCGATCAGCAGCTCTTTGTCGATGGCGTAGCTCATCGCCTGACGGACCCGCTTGTCGGGAACATTCTGGTTGTTGATCAGGAAAACCACCACGCTGGTCGGGTTGGCAGCTTCTTCCACATTCATGCCCAGATCCTTAGCGGCCAAAGCATCGTCCATGGATGGATTTTGGAAGAAGGCATCCATCTCCCCTGCCGCAACGGAGGTGATGGTGTTGGAAGCAGAGACCACCTTCAGCACCAGCTTCCCGAACTTCGGGGCGCCCAGATGATAATCGGCAAAACTGCCCAGCTCCATCTCGGTGCCAGCGGTCTCAGAGATAAAGGTGCAGGGGCCGGAGCCGATGGGGGCTTTCCAGAAGTCGTCGGTCTTGAGCTGATCGACTGCAATATCGCCGAGCAGGTGCTCCGGCAGAACATAGAAGTATTTGTTGTGGAGCAGCAGCCAGTCCTCGGCCGGCGTGACCGTCTTGAAGGTCACTTTGAGGGTGTAATCATCCACAGCCTCCAGGCCAACGGACTTCTCACTGGTCTCCACGCCGTTGTCGTCCGTGCCTGCCCAGGTGTTGAACTCACTGCGCAGACCGAAATCAAACTTGGGATTGGTGATGAGCTGAGCGGTCCAGACCCAGTCCTTAGCGGTAACGGGCTCACCGTCGTGCCACTTGGCGTTCTTGTCCAGGTGGAACAGCGCAGCCATGCCGTCGTCGGTGTTTTCCCAGGACTCTGCACCGCGCGGGGTCACGCCGGAGCCCTGCTCCTCAATGAAAGCCAAGCGGTCATACAGCTTATCACTGACCAGCTGCTGGTAGATCGAGCCACTGCTGGAGCCATAAGGGTTCACAGTGTCCCAGGCTTGCGTCAGACCATAGGTGATGATGTCGTTGGAGTAATCGCCTCCGGCGGATGCAGATACCGCACCCGAAGCAGCAGGTGCCGTGGAGGAAGCCGTATTGGAACTTCCTCCGCATGCAGCCAGCAGAGCGGCGGCGCTGACGGCACCAGTTGCTTTCAAGAACGAACGACGGGAAACTTCGATACGCATAGCTTTGTTCCTCCAGTTGATTGGTTTTATTCTCAGCAGCCCGGCTTCTATTGCCGCAGCTGCTCGAAGCATTTTTACTTGATCTTGGGGTCCAGAGCGTCCCGGATGCCCTCACCCATGAAGTTGAACCCCACGGCTACCAGAATAATGCAGATGCCGGAGGGCAGCCAGACCCAGGGGCGGGCCGTCAGCACCAGCAGATTCTGGGCCGCATAAATGATGTTGCCCCAGGAGGCCTGCGGTGTCTGGACACCCATGCCCAGAAAGCTCAGGGAAGACTCCGTCAGCACGGCACCCGCAATCCGGAACGAAATATTGGCCCACACCGGGGTGATGGCGTTGGGCAGCACTTCCGAAAACAGGATCTTGGAGGTGTGGGTGCCCACTGCTTTGGCTGCCTGCACGTATTCGCACTCCCGGATGGAGAGAACATTGCCGTAGATGAGCTTTGCAATGCTCGTCCATCCCAGCACACCGATGACAACGGTAACGGTCAGGATGGAGGGGCCAAACACAGCAACCAGCACGAGAATGAGCACCATGCTGGGAAAGGACATGAAGGCATCTGCGGTGCGCATGATGATGGACTCTGCAATGCCGCGGAAATAGCCGGCGATCAGTCCCAGCGGAATGCCGATGGCCACCGAGATGACAGTGGAGGCCATGCCGACGAAAAGGGAGACGCGGCCGCCATACAACACACGGGCAAACAGGTCACGGCCCACATCGTCGGTACCGAAGATGTGCTCCGCCGAAGGCTTGGCATTGAATCCCGCCAGACGGTCCGTGGTATAGGGGTCCAGCTTCATCACGATGGGGAGAAAGATCACGATCAGCACCAGAAGCAGTACAATGGTGAGGCCGAACACCGCTTTTTTGTTTCGCAGAAACTTTTTTAATGCCTGGCTTTTTTTCAGCTTTTCCACGTTCTGCACCCCCTTACTTGAATTTGATGCGCGGATCGAGCGCGGCATAGATGAGGTCGAGCACCAGATTCATCACCAGCACCACGGAGCAGATGAGGATTGCAACGCCCATAATGACGGGGTAATCGCGGCTGGTGATGGCTGTGATCATCAGGCTGCCGATACCGGGCCAGGAGAAGATCTGCTCCGTAACCACTGCACCGCCGATCAGGAATGGGATGGATAAGCTGATGGTGGTAACAACGGGAATGAGGGCATTGCGGAAGGCATGCTTGAGGACGATGACCGTGTTGGTCAGGCCCTTGGAGCGTGCGGTCTTGATATACTCCTCATTCAGCACATCCAGCACGCTGGAACGGGTCTGCTTGATGTAGTTGCCGATGGGCTGGATGCCGCAGACGAAGGCGGGCATAAACAGGTGGCGCAGCAGATCTCCTGTGCTCTGCACCGCACCCGAAGTGTACATACCGCTGGTGGGGAAAAGATGCAGCTTCACGGCCAGCACATAGATCATAAGCAGGCTCAAAAAGAAGTTGGGCACCGAAGCACCGATGAACGAAATGAACGAACCAATATTATCCCAGATGGAATTGGGCTTGTAAGCGGACAGAATGCCCAGCGGCACGCCGATGAGGATCGCACACAGGATGCCTGTGCCGGTCAGCATGAGGGAAGGACCGATGCGCTGGCCGATCATCAGGGCCACACTCTGGGAGGTGCGGTAGGAAGTGCCCAAGTCGCCGTGGAGGAAGTCCCACAGCCAAAGGAAGTACCGCACCACGATGGGCTTATCGAGCCCAAGGGAGACCTTGAGCGCCTCCAGATCGGCGTAAGACATCTCGCCGGAGGCCGCCAGTACCGACAGCGGCCCGCCGGGTGCTAAATTGATGAGCACGTAAACAACAAATGTGATGCCCAGGAAGACCGGGATTGCGTATAAGAGCCGCTTGAGAACATATTTTGTCATGTCCTTTGTCATTTTATCTGTAAGCCTCCTGTCAGAAGCCTGCCATATCTTCCAGCATCCGCAGCAGAAGCTGGACACAGGGCACGGCGGATTTCAGATAGCTGTATTCTTTTTCACTATGGTCGTTCGCCCCATGCGGCCCCATGCCGTCCAATACGATTGGGTCGCTGCCACAATAGGCCAGATGATTTGCGTCCGAAAGACCGCCGCGCGGCTTTTCCAGGAACGGAATGTCCAGTTCTGCCGCCAGCTCCTTGAGCCGCTCGACAAAAGCCTTTGTCTTTTCTGATTCCACCAGCGGCCTTCCTTCGCTCTCACTGACGATGACGGTCTTGACGCCTTTGACATAGGGTTCGCCCTCCACCAGCTGGTGGACAGCATTTTTGATGCGCTCCCTCTCTTCGTCCAGGAAGAACCGGGCATTGACGGTGATCCTGGCGTAATCGGCCACTACGTTGGCTGCCGTACCGCCCTGTGCCACGCCCACATTGACCGTGGTATTCTTTTCCCGGCTGGCCAGGTTCATCAACTCGACAATGGCGTGTCCCATCTCCAGCACGGCAGAAGCATTTTCCACCTCGAACATAAAACCTGCATGCGCTGCCTGCCCGTGGAACTCCAACGTATAGCCGAGAGAGCCTTTGCGGACGAAGCAGTGGCGAGTGCCCAGCTGCCCGGCAGACTCCATAACCACCACAACGGAGGACCGAGCGGCGATGCGGTCCGTGACTTCGTGCGAGTAGACCGATCCGATTTCTTCATCTGGGTTGTACACCATGGCAATGTTCAACTTTTTCGAGACCTCCGGGCTGAGGTTGGCTGCCACATGGTACATTGCCACATCGCCATTCTTCATATCCCCTACGCCGGGGCCGTAGCAGTTATCCCCTTCTATATGGAAGGGACGCTTTGCAGCTGTCCCATCAGGAAAGACAGTATCCATGTGACCGATGAACATGACATCATAATGTTCCGCCGGATGATTGGTGATGAGCAGCACCTTGCGGGTGCCTTCTCCCACCATGATCTCCTGCACCTGCCAGCCCAGCTCGGTGTACCAGCCCGCCAGCTTATCTGCTACACGGTTCACGCCCTTGGCGTTGGCCGAGCCGCTGTCGATGTTGACCAGCGTTTCCAGCTGGCGCTTATACAGTTCAAAATCCATCGCTGCTGCATCTCCTATTCGTTTACTCGACAGGATTTTTCTTTTGGTTTACTTCGATTGTATCATTATATATCATTATGTGTCAATACGCATCTTCACTTTTATGTTCCATCTCCCTCAACTTTTCCGATATGTCCAAATTTCAGCTCTGAAATTTAGCAACTGTGAATAAGGTATTCTTTTTCAGATTGCAAAAAGACGCCCGCGGAGAGATTTCTCACACGAGCGCCTTTGCTCTTGTTGTATCCAATAGAAAAACAGTTTTTATTTTGGTCACTCTACTTCTGTCGTTTTGCCGTGGCCGAATGCTCCCTGCACCAAGCAGGTCCTAGCCGAGAAGGCTGCACCCGCTTCCAGCGCTTTTTCCACTACAACCCGGGGATAATGCCTACTGCATAGTGCGGGTTCTTTCTCCCGTGCGGCGATCATAGAAAGCAGGAAAGCCGTTGCAAACGAATCGCCTGCTCCCAGCGTGTCCACAGCCTCCACCAGCTTGGGCGGGCAGGTCAGGAAAAGGGAGCCATCGTAATAAGCCGCACCCAAGCTGCCGCGGGTCGCCACCACCTGCGGACATCCTGCCTTGTAGAGCTTCTCGCAAACGGCACAGGCTTTCTCCTCACTGACATTGCCGCAGGAGAGGAAGGCAAAATCGATATACGGTGCCACCCGGGCCACTCGCTCGTCATCTTTCCACTGCCCGGAAAAATCGTAAGAAACGGTCACACCCAAGGGCTTGAGTTTAGGCAGTTGGGCATCCGTATAGCCGTTGTTGGTGGTGTGCACATGTGAAAATCCGCGGATATATGCAAAATCCTTTTCATCCAGCTGGATGGGGTGTTCCTTGGTCACGCCGCCCCGATTGCTGCCCAGAAAAACGCGGTCTCCCTCTACCAGTGTAACGCGCGCGTGGCCATTTTCGCCCTCATACTGACGGCAATGGCTGCGGTCTATCCCGAACTCGTCCAGTGTAGCCTGCACATGCTGTGCAACGCCATCGTTACCGAACACCCCCATGAAAGCCGACTCGACGCCAAGCATTTTTGCATAGACTGCAAAATTCAGTGCCTGTCCGCCAGGGAACATGGTATGGAGATGAACATACTCATCACAGACATTGTCGCCAAACCCCAGAACCTTCATGGTTACCTCCTATTTGCAATTCATTATAGAACATTATAGCACGATTCAATCTCTTGTCAATACTCGAATACAAAAAAGCAGGCAACCGTTTTAGGACTGCCTGCAGACTGTGAGTAGGGATTTCATGGTATTAGAACCGCCGCCAGGTATCGGGCAGGAACAGCACCAGCATGGGGAAGATCTCCAAACGGCCTGCCAGCATATCGAAGATCATGACGAGCTTGGCGGGGCTGGAGTAGCTGCCAAAGTTCATCATGGGGCCCACCTGTGCAAGGCCCGGGCCGATGTTGTTCAGCGTTGCCGCCACCGCCGTAAAGTTCGTCACCATGTCAAAGCCATCGAGGCTGATGAGGAAGAAGGACGCGGCAAAGACAAAAATGTACGCTGCCATGAAAACGTTGGTGGTGCGGATGGTCTCGTGGTTGAGGAGCTTGCCGTCCATGCGGACCGGGGCCACCACCTGCGGGTGGAGGGCCTGCTTGAGCTCCTTGCCCAGCGTCTTGCCCAGAATGAGGAGGCGGCTCACCTTGATGCCGCCGCCCGTGCTGCCCGCACAGGCACCGATAAACATCAGCATCACAAGGATCTCTTTGGAGAGGGTGGGCCACAGGTCAAAATCGCAGCTGGAGAAGCCGGTGGTGGTGATGATGGAGCCCACCTGAAAAGCTGCTTCCCGCAGCGCATCGCCCAGGCTGTTGTACATCCCGTAGATGTTCCAGGTGATGAGGCCCGTCGCCACGGCAATGATGAGGAAATACCCCCGCACCTCCTCGCTGGCGGCTGCCCGGCGGAACCGCCGCAGCAAGATGAGGAAGTAGGTGTTGAAGTTGACGCCGAACAGGATCATGAAGATGGTCACGACCCACTGGATGTAGGGCGAAAAGCTGGCAAAGCTGTCGTTTTTGAAGCCGAAGCCGCCGGTGCCCGCCGTGCCGAAGGAGGTCAGGATCGACTCAAAAACAGGCATCCCGCCCACCAGCAGGAAAGCAAATTCCAGCACAGTCAGAGCAAGATAAATGCCATACAGGATCTTGGCCGTGGACTGCACCTTGGGCACCAGTTTATCCACCTGAGGGCCGGGGCTCTCGGCTTTCATCAGGTTGACGTGGGAGCCGCCCGTCAGCGGCAGCAGCGACAGCAAAAAGACCAGAACGCCCATGCCGCCCACCCAATGGGTGAAGCTGCGCCAGAACAGGATGCCCTTGGGCAGATCTTCCACGCCGGGCAGGATGCTGGCACCCGTGGTGGTAAAGCCGGACACCGTCTCAAACAGCGCATCCACCGGGCCCGGGATGCTGCCCGTCAGCACAAAGGGGATGGCCCCCATGATACTGATGACCACCCAGCTCAGGGCCGTGGTGGCAAAACCCTCCCGCATATAAAAGACCTTGCTGGAAGGCTTGATGGTACTGCGCAGCGTAAGGCCCAGCACCGCGCACAGGGCCGCCGTGAAGACGAAAGCCCCCAGCACAGCCCACTCGCCGTAGCAAAGGCTGGCCAGCGCAGGCAGGAGCAGCAGCGCCCCCTCGATGAGAAAAATGTAACTCAGCAGACGGAAAACGACCGCATAATTCATACGCCGCGCCCTCCGTCAGTTTTCCACGATGTCCCGCAGATCGTGCAGGCCGTGCTCCAGCGTGACCACGATGACATTATCGCCCACCTGGATCTGGTCGCCGCCGCGGGGGATCAGGATCTCGCTGCCGCGCATGATGCAGCACAGCAGCAGGTTCTTTTTCAGGTGCAGCTGGCTCAGGGGCACGCCCGTGGCCTTGCTCTCCTCGTGGACGGTAAACTCCAGCGCCTCCACCCGGTCGTCCAAGATGCGGTAGAGGGTCTTGATGTTGTTGCCCGCCTCGTTCTGCAAAGCGCGGACGTACTGCACAATGTAATCGCAGGTCATGTACTTGGGGTAGACGATGCTGCCCAGGTCCAGTCCGGCCAGGATGTCGTCGAACTCCAGACGGTTGATCTTGGTCACCAGCTTGCCCTGGGAGTGCTTTTTGGCAAACAGGGTCAGCAGCACATTTTCCTCGTCGATGTTGGTCAGGGCCACGAAAGCCTCCGTGGATTCCAGCCCCTCGGACAGCAAGAACTCCCGGTTGGAGCCGTCCTCGTTCAGGATCTGCGCCCCGGGCAGGGATTCGGCCAGCTCGTTGCAGCGGGCAGGGTCCCGCTCCACGATGCGGACGCGGACATGGTTTTCCAGCAGCTCCTGGCTCAGGTAGTAGGCGATGGCACCGCCGCCCACGATGAGGGCGTTGCGCACCGGCTTGACCTCCTTGTGGATGCGGAGGAAGAACTCATGGGCCTTTTCCTGCGTTGCCAAAAACGTCACCTGATCGCCATTTTGCAGCACGAAGTCGCCGTTGGGGATGATAACGCCGCCGTCGCGCTCCACCGCGCACACCAGGATATCGCTCTTGAGCCGGGTGGGGATCTCGTGGATGGCCACACCGTCCAGCCCCTGCGCCTCCGTCAGTGCAAACTTGATGAGCCGCACCCGGCCATCGGCAAAGGTATCGATCTTGCTGGCCCCCGGGAAGCGCAGCAGGTGCGAAATTTCTTTTGCCGTCGCCATTTCCGGGTTGATGATGGCCGAGATGCCGATCTGCTTTTTGATGAAATCCAGCTCGTGGCTGTAGGACGGGTTGCGCACCCGGGCGATGGCATGGCAGTGGCCCGCCTTTTTGGCAAACATGCAGCACAGCAGGTTCAGCTCGTCCGAGCCCGTCACCGCAATGAACACGTCGGCGTCTTCCACGCCCGCTTCCGACAGGGTGGTAATGGACGAGCCGTTGCCCCAAATGCTCATGACGTCGTAGGCTTCGCCAATGTGCTCCACACGGGCCTTGTTGGTGTCCACCACCGTCACGCTGTGGCCTTCCTCACTCAGCTGCCGCGCCAACGCCGTACCGACCTTGCCGCCGCCAACCAAAACGATCTTCATACGGAAAATTCCTTTCTTTTTTCCCTCTCCGGGAATACGGCTCTAGTATACCACATCCGGGGAGAAAGTTCTACCGGGTGCGGCGTTTCTCCCTTAAACTCGGACATTTTGGCGTAAAAATGCTGCAAAATGCCCCCGAAGCCGAAAGCTCCGGGGGCAGGTCATACCGTTTTCGGGGGATTATCGATCGTACCGCTCCACGCCATCCTTGGTGACGAGAGCGTACACCAGCGGGGCCTCGGCGGGCGGCTGGGTGCCGTAGACGAGGCCGCTGCGGTACTCCTCGGCGGCGGCTTCAAACTTTTCGGGGGCACCGTAGAAGGTGGCAAGGCTCTCGCCCTTATGGACGTAGTCGCCGCGCTTTTGGTGCAGGGTGATG
>RKCM01000191.1 GCA_014858325.1 Oscillospiraceae bacterium
AGCGAGGGTGATGTGGTAATCGTGGACGATGCCGCCGTCGGAGCAGATGGGCACGTAGATGCCGGTCTCCTTGAAGTACTCGTCGCGGGCCTTGGCGACCTCGATAACGGCCGTAGCCTGACCGCGGCCGATGCCCTTGGTCTCGCGGGTGATGCAGATGGAGCCGCCGCCGATGCCGATCTTCACAAAGTCGGCGCCAGCCTCAGCCAGGAAGCGGAAGCCCTCGGCATCCACCACGTTGCCGGCACCCACCTTCACGGTGTCGCCGTAGTGCTCGCGGATCCAGCCGATGGTGCGGCTCTGCCACTCGGAGTAGCCCTCGGAGGAGTCGATGCAGAGCACGTCCACACCGGCTTCCACCAGAGCGGGCACGCGGTCGGCGAAATCGCGGGTGTTGATGCCGGCACCCACCACGTAGCTCTTGTTCTTATCCAGCAGCTCGTTGGCATTCTGCTTGTGCGAATCGTAATCCTTGCGGAACACCATATACTTCAGGTTGCCCTCGGCATCCACCAGAGGCAGGGTGTTGATCTTGTTGTCCCAGATGATGTTGTTGCAGTCGTGCAGAGAAGTGTTTTCCGGGGCGGTGACCAGCTTTTCGAGGGGAGTCATAAAGGTGGTCACGGGTGCGTCGTCCGGGGTGTGGTTGACGCGGTAATCGCGGGAGGCCACGATGCCCAGCAGCTTGCCATTGGGGGTGCCGTCGGCAGTGATGGCGATGGTGGAGTGGCCGGTGCGGGCCTTCAGCTCCAGCACATCGTGCAGGGTGGCAGTGGGGGCCAGGTTGGAGTCGGAGACAACATAACCGGCCTTGTAGCTCTTGACGCGGCGGACCATGGCGGCCTCATTCTCGATGCTCTGAGAGCCATAAATAAAGGACACACCGCCCTGACGTGCCAGTGCAATGGCCAGCTTATCGCCGGAGACCGACTGCATGATGGCGCTGATCATGGGGATGTTCATCTGCAGGGGGCACTCCTCCTGACCCTTGCGGTATTTGACCAGCGGGGTCTTCAGGCTGACAGCCGTAGGAACATTCTCCGCAGAAGAATAACCGGGGACCAGCAGATATTCACCAAACGTGCGGGAAGGTTCTTCGTAAAAATAAGCCATGTTCAAACTCCTTTTCTCTGTATGCATCAACATCGATCAGATCCATAAAATCCACTTAGAAATGGTTGCATATACTTTACCACATTTCCCCCGGAAATACAAACCCCTGCCGCGCCAAACTTTGGAACTGTCCGTTGCAGAAAAACAGACAAATTGACCACCAAAACGGCGTAAGGTCATACTTTCCCCGGTGCCGACCTGCCTCTTTTCCTCTCCAAGGCGGCCCGGAATGCAAAAAAGCTCGTCCGAAAACCCGGACGAGCCTTTTTGCACACGAAGTAGGATACCGCCTGTGCGATGCCGTGGCAACAGCTGTGAAGGAGAACAGCCGGAGGAGGAGGTGCCCGACATCCGATATCCCTAAAAACAAGAAGAAAAAGATTTCACGTTCCAGAAGGGTCTCGCCCTTTCTGTAACTATATTGTAACTCTTTTGAAACCGTTTTGCAAGACTTTTTTGTAATTCTTTGTAATAAATTTGTGAAACTGTCTTACTCTGCTGCGGCGGGACCAAATTCCAGATAGCACTCAAAGGCCGCGTGCTCCTCGCGGCGGCCCACAACGTACCAGCCCTGCTCCACCGGCGCATAAAACACCTGCATCTTCTCCCCTACCGGCACCTCGCGGTGGTATTTGATGGAGAAGAACCGCAGCTCGCTCCCCTGCCATACCTCCAGCGGCAGCACATCGCAGGCAACGTCCAGATAACGGGAGTTGTTGATGTGGCCGTTGGAATCGCAGAGAGAGTAGTAGGCCACCCACTCCCCTGCCGCCGTCAGGTCATTGCTCTTGTGCACCAGCTGGGGCAGGGATTCGGGCAGGGATTCGTTCTGGAAGCCGGGCACCGTCCAGTCCGGGGCCCGCTGGATGCGCCCCGTGCGGGTATCCACCAGCATCCAGCGGCAATCCACCAGTGCAAGCTCCTGCCCCTCTGCGCCGCAGAGGGTAGTGATGCGCTTCATGCTGCCCTTTTGGAACCCCTCACAGGCGGTGTGCAGGGTGAGCTGCTCGCCCCGCCGGGGCATCCGGGTGATCCTTACCGCCTGCTTTGCCACCAGAAAAGCGCTGTGGTGCTCCTGAAAAAAACGGTAGTCCATCTGGTTTGCCCGGGCGTGGTCGGTGGAGATCTGCTCCACATACCGCATCATGGCGCTGGGCTTCAGCCGGCGGCAGAAATCACAATCGCCGTCCAGTGCCGGAAGCGTTTCGGTGTATGCTCTGCGTTCTGTTGTCATTGCTTATATCTCCTATCAATAAAGGCAGGCCGCGCCTTTTTGCAGCACAGCCTGCCTGAAGTGTTCCCGCAAAAGGGGCGCTCAATACGTATTGCGGCTGCGGCGGCGGACCTTGCGCCAGATGTTGAAGCAGGCCAGCGCCAGCATGGCGGCCAACAGCAGCAGGAACAGATACGCGCTGCCGCTCTCGTTATAGCTCTTCATCTCGCTCCACTTCACGTCCAGCTCGTTGTTCACTTCGTCGCTCAACGCCGTAAAGACCTTTTCCTTGGCCTCGACCTCGGCGGGCGGGAATGCGATCTCGTTGTTGGCCAGTTCTTCGTCCAGCACCTGGCGGACCGACTCCATGGGAGTGGTGTAGCCGATATACTCCGCATTGGCCTTGCCGATGTCCGTCTCACACATAAAGTTGATGAACATCTCGGCGGCTTCCTCATTTTCGCTGGTGGCGGGGATGCACATGCTGTCCACAGACAGCACGCTGCCCTCTTCGGGGAAGACCCAGGCCAGGTCGGGGTTGTCATCGATCATGGTGATGGCGTCGCCGGAGTAATAGACGCCGATGGCCGCCTCGCCGCCGATCATCTTATCGAAGATCTCGTCCATAACATAGGCCTGCACCAGCGGCTTCTGAGCCTTGAGCTCTTCCACCACCTCGTCCACCTCCTCGGTGGAGGTGGGGTTGATGCTCTTGCCCGCCTTGAAGGCAGCGATGGCGTAAGCGTCGCGGCTGTTGTTGAACATCAGGATATTGCCCGCATACTGCTCATCCCACAGATCTGCCCAGCAGGTGGGTGCTTTTTCCACCATGGTGGTGTTGTAGATGATGCCGGTGGTGCAGAGCATATAGGGCACGGTATAGGCATTCTCCGGGTCGTAATCGGCGTTGCGGTACTCTGCATCGATCTTCTGGAAGTTTGGGATGTTGTCGTAATTCAGGGGTTTCAGCATCCCCTCTGCGATCATCTTGGCCACCATGTAGTCGGACGGGATGATGACGTCGTAGTTGGCCGCGCCGGATTTCAGCTTGGCGTAAAGGGACTCGTTGGAGTCGAAGGTGGTGTAGTTGACCTTGATGCCGGTCAGCTTTTCAAAATCGCTCACCACGTCCTCGCTGTCGTCGGAGCCGTTGGAGATGTATTCGCCCCAGTTGTAGACGTTCAGGGTAACATTCCGGCCCTTGAAGCGAGTCCAATCGTAGTCGTCGGAGACAGAGACATCCTCGGTCACTTCGATGGTCCCGGCAGCAAAGGCAGGTGCGGCGCAGGCAAACGCCAGCACCAGCGTCAGGAAGATGGCTGCAAAACGCTTCATGCCGCGTCGCCCCCTCTCAGTGCTTTCTGGTCCTTGCGGTACTCCCGGCTCTCCATGGCATTGGAGATGAGGATGATGGCCAGAATGACCGCAAACATGATGGTGGACAGTGCGTAGATCTCCGGGCTGACCTTCTTGCGGGTCATGGAGTAGATGGCAATGGGCAGGGTCTCCACGGTGCCGCAGTTGAAATAGGAGATCATGAAGTCGTCGATGGAATAGGTCAGGCAGATGAGGAAAGCCGACAGGATGGCCGGGCTGATCTCGGGCAGGATGACCTTGAAGAAGGCCTGCCGGGGGTCGCAGCCCAGATCCAGCGCTGCCTCATACAGCTTGATGTCCAGCTGCTTGAGCTTGGGCGTCACGTTGAAGATGACGTAGGGCACATTGAAGGCGATATGCGCGATGAGCAGCGTGGGCAGGCCCATGATGGTATCGGGCAGAAAATCGACGTTGGACGCAAAGCGCTGGTAGGCCACAAACAGCAGCATCAGCGAGATGCCGGTGATGATCTCGGGGTTGACCACCGGGATATAGGTGATGTTGGTGACGAGCAGGCGGCTTTTGCGGCCCATGGACGCAATGCCAAGGCTCGCCGCCGTGCCCAGCACCGTGGCAATGATGGCCGAAAGGATAGCTACCTCAATGGACACCCACAGTGCGTTCAGAATGGACGCGTTGTGGAACAGGCTGCTGTACCACTTGAGGGTAAAGCCCGTGAACAGCGCGTAGCCCTTGCTCTGGTTGAAGCTGAAGACGATCATGTAGGCGATGGGCAGATACATGAAGCAGAAAAACAGGACGATGTAGGCCCGCTGCATCAGGCGCAGATGTTTCGTTTTCATCAGGACACACCCTCCATTTCATCTTCGTCGAAGCTGGAGGTGAAGCTCATGCAGAGCAGAACGATCACCATCAGCACCAGACTCATGGCCGAGCCCACGTTGAGGTTGTAGCTGTTGCCGAGGAACTGCATCTCGATCAGGTCGCCGATGAGCAGGTTGGAGCCGCCGCCCAGCATCCGGCTGATGACAAAGGTGGACACCGCCGGGACAAAGACCATCGTGATGCCGGTGCTGATGCCGGGCACGCTCATGGGGATGAGCACCCGCACGAGGGTCTTGGTGGTGGAAGCGCCCAGATCCTGCGCGGCTTCCACCAGGCTCTGGTCGATCTTGGTCATGCTGGTATAAAGGGGCAGGATCATATAGGGCACATAGTTGTACACCATGCCCAGCACCACAGCGCCGGAGGTGTTGAGCATGGTGTAGGGGCCAAGGCCGAAGATCCCCAGCAGGGCGTTCACCGGGCCGTTGACGCTGAGCAGGCCCATCCAGGCATAGGTGCGGAGCAAAAAGTTCATCCACATGGGCAGCATCACCAGCATCAGCATGATGTGCTGCTTATTTACCCGCAGGCGGGAGAGAAAATAGCCCACGGGGAAGGCGATCACAAGGCAGATGACCGTAGCGATCAAGGCCAGCAGCAGGCTGCGGGCAAACACGGAGCCATAGCCGCTGACGGAGGCCAGATTGGCAATGGTAAAATGGCCGTCGGCGTCGGTCAGCGCGTAGTACACCACGATGATGAGGGGCACCACCGTAAACAGCACCATCCACACAAAGTACGGATAGGCCAGCTTTTTGTCGTAAATCTTCATCATCGCCGCATCACCCCTCTGTACGGGCCATGATGTGGATCTCGTTGGGGCCGATCCGCATTCCGATGGTATCGCCCGGCGTGCAGGCGCGGGTGGAATGGATGAGCCACTCGCGGCCCTCGCAGTCCACATGCATCTCAAAATGGACGCCCTTGAAGATGACGTCGTTCACCACGCCCGTCAGCTGTCCCTCTACCGGGGAGACCACCTCGATGTCCTCGGGGCGGACGACCACCTGCACGCTCTGTTCCCGGGCAAAGCCCCGGTCCACGCAGGGGAAATCCACGCCGCCGAAAGAGACGAGGAAATCCCGATGCATCACGCCGTCCACAATGTTGGAGTCCCCGATGAAATCTGCCACAAAGGCATTCTTCGGCTCATTATAAATATCCTCGGGCGTGCCGATCTGCTGCACCTTGCCGCCGTTCATAACGACGACGGTGTCGGACATGGTCAGCGCCTCCTCCTGATCGTGGGTGACGTAGATGAAGGTGATGTTCATCTCCCGCTGCAGCCGCTTCAGCTCCAGCTGCATCTCCTTGCGGAGCTTGAGGTCCAAAGCACCCAGCGGCTCGTCCAGCAGCAGGATTTCCGGCTCGTTGACGAGGCTGCGGGCAATGGCCACGCGCTGCTGCTGGCCGCCGGACATCTGGCTGATACTGCGGCGCTCAAAGCCCTTCAGGCCCACGACCTCCAGCATATCCCGCACCTTGCGGCGGATGGTCTCTTCGTCCATCTTTTTCAGCCGCAGGCCAAAGGCCACGTTTTCAAATACATTCAAATGCGGGAAAAGGGCATATTTCTGAAACACCGTGTTCACCGGGCGCTTGTAGGGAGGCACCCCCGTGATGTCCCGGCCTTTGAGCAGCACCTTGCCTGCGTTCGGCTCCAGGAAGCCTGCAATGAGCCGCAGGGTGGTGGTTTTGCCGCAGCCGGAAGGGCCCAGCAGTGTCACGAACTCTTTGTCATGGATGTCGAGATTCAGCCCATCCAGGATGCGCTGACCATCAAATTCCACTACGATGTCTCGCAGCGAAACGATCACCGAGTTATCCATTTTACTATTTCCTCCTTAAACTCAGATACGAAAAAAGACAGGGTATTGACCCCATCCCTCGTACCAGGGTGACCCAGCCCCGCACAACATCCATGACGACCGTACCGTAATATTGCGCAGTTATTCTGCCCTGTCACCGCTTATGATAAACAATCCGACACCAAATGTCAATCACTCTGCCCCGCTTTGCCGAAACTTTACGTCGGACGCAAAAAAATCCTGCGTTGTACCAAAATTTCGTCCAGCGCAGGATCACCGTTTTTTATTCGTTTTTCTGCAGGGCGGCATCCAGCAGAGTCTGCACGGTGGAGCCGTCCACGGTGTAGAGGGAGTCGTCGCCTGCCACCTGCAGGTAATAGCCCGCCGTGCCCATGGCATAGCGCAGGGTCTTCTCCCCCTCCGCTGTCGTCACCCGGGCTGTCACAAGGGGATGGTCGAAGCCGTACTCCGCCGGGTCGGCATGGGTGATCTGCCCTGTGACATAGCTGCTGAGGGCGGCAAAGACGTCGTCTCCGCCCTCTGTTTCGTCCAAATCTGCCGTCCGCTGCACCGTCTCGCCGCTCTGCCCGGTGAGTTCTACTGCCTCGATGTCCGAGCGGGTGATGCCTGCCGGGCAGAATGCCCCGAACAGCCCGGCCTTGCTGGTCAGAAACGCCTGCAGCTTTGCCGACGCCACCGTGTACACTGCCTCGTCGCCCTCTTTTTGCAGATAGACATCCCCGGTGACGGGGTTCTCCGCCCCAAAGCGGAAGGTCTGGGGCTCGCCGCCCGCCGTCACGGTAACGACCGCCTGCGGGTCCGCAAGGCCATAATCCTCCCCCGCCTCGGCCGTCAGACGGCGTTTGGCGTTGAGATCGGCCAGCGCCGTCCGCATGGAGCTGCAGGCCGTTGCATCCAGATGATACGCGGGGTCTTCCGCCAGCGTCCAGCCGTCGGCATCCGCTTTCAGCGTCAGGGTCTCGCCGCCCGTTTCCAGAACGATCTCGCTCAAATCGTCCGCCGCAAAGCGGGAAAGCGAGATCGTCCCCTCGGCGGCAACACGGACGGCTTCTTCGGCTTTCTGGTTTTGCCGCGTCAGCAGGGCCAGCGCCCCGCCCGCCAGCACAGCGAGCGCCAGCAGGACCGACAGCGTGCCCTGTCTTGTCTTCCGCATAGGCTGCCTCCTTTACTTGCGGCGGCGGAGCACCACCACCACGCCGCCCACGGCCAGCACCGCTGCCGGCAGCAGGATGACGAAGACGAGGCCCAGCCCCACCGAGGTGGAATTGGCCACCGTGATCGGCGCAGCGTCCAGCGCCTTCGATTCGATCAGGGCCGTGTTCTCCTGCCCGGCCAGAGTGGCGGCGCAAGCCTGCAGAAAGCTCACGTTGCCGGGCACCACCTGATAAATGCCCTCGTTGTCCATATTGTCGCAATTTACCCAGACCACTTCCGCCTCGGTGTCCTCCTTACGGGCGTAGGCCGCCAGTGTGAAAGGACCGTCGGGGTCGCCGTCCTCTTTTTCAAGGGTGGTCATCTCATAGCCTGCCGCCTTGCTGTAGGCAGAATCCGAGGTGGTGAGCAGCGCTTCCGAGATCACGTTCTCCGTCTCGGTCAGCGTGATGCCCTGCGCCATCTGCAGCAGCACCTTGCGGTTTTTGTCCACGCCGTCCAGGATGCCGCTCTCGGCAGCCGAGGCATAATCCGGCAGCAGATAGTAGGGCGGGTAGCTGTTGAGGACATGGGAGGAATCTCCCTCCACCACCAGGCCCTCGGTGCGGCTGAGGCCAAACTCCGCCAGCAGCGCATCCAGATTGGGCGTTTTGTTGTAGCTGTCGGTGGTGACGAGCAGTTTGCCGCCCCGCTCCAGATAGCTGCGCAGCGCGCTCACCTCATCCAGCAGAGCCCCCGCCGAGGCAAGATCCTGAGCGGGAACGTTGATGATGAGCAGAGCACAGTCGTCCGGGATGTCGCCGGAAAGCAGATCCAGCGCCGAGACGGCGAGGTTCTGGTTTTCCAGCGCCGCTTTCAGGGTATCGGTCAGAGCCTGCTCGCCATGGTTGGTGGTATAGTAGGCGCGGCGCTCTTCCCCGCTGGTCAGGCGGTAGAGGGCGGCGGTGAGCTTGCTCTCGCCGTCAAAGGTCACGCTGGACGAGCCGTTGAGGTAGTAGTTGGAGTAATCCTCGGTGTAGAGGTCAGAAGCATCCAGCACGATGCTCTTTTCCCCGCAGGTCAGAATCAGACTGCCATTTGCGGAATTTTGCGCGCCATACTGGGCCGCAAACGTCGGGTAGAGGGCGGGGTCCTTCCCCTCCCAGCGGATGTGTGCGTTCTGGGCGGCGTAGTTGTTCAGCAGCTTTGTAATGAGGACGTCCTCATCGCCTGTCTCGGCCAGATAGTAGATGGTCACATCCGTGTCGATATTCTTCGCCACTGTCTTTGAGCTCTCGCTCAGGGTGAACAGCCCGGACTCCGAGAGGTCGAACTCGGTGTACCTGGTCGGGATGGCCCGCACCACCAGATTGACGAGGATGACCAGCACCAGCACGACGGCTGCCAACGCTGCCGCATACACGCCGCTGCGGAAAACGCGGCCCCCATCCTGCGGTTTTGGAAAACGGAATCTCATGCACGTCCCCTCCTCTCAATTCCAGCGGCGCTTCTCGATACACTGCGCCGTAAAGAACAGAAACAGGCCCATCACCGAGAGATAATACACCAGCGTCGGGATGGAAAAGTTGTTGTTGACGAACTCCTCAAAGGGAGTAAAAAGGCACAGCGCCCCCAATACGGCGCTGAAGGCCTCGGTGAGCCATGCGCTTCGGAGCAGGAACAGCCCGCTCAGCCCCATGCAGAGGGCCGCAAGCAGCAGACACCCAAAGACAAAGCTCCGGGTGCGCAGGCCCGCGATGAGGGAGGCTGCCACCGCCAGCCCGGTGAAGACCGCCAGCGCCACGGCGCTGCCTGCGTTGAACATCCTGCGCAGGCTGGGCATGAGGTAGGCCAGAAAGAGGGCTGCAAAGCCCATGACGGCTGCAATGATCTGGTTTTCGGTCAGGCCGGAGAGAAATTCACCCACCGCAATGGCCGCACAGCCCATCAAAAAGTAGCACAGCAGGCCCGCCAGATTGGCCACAGTCACGGCTGCCGTGCCGCCCAGCGCCCAGAGGATCAAGATCATCACGATGTCCAAAAGGCAGGGCAGCGCAAACACCGCGCACATGGCGAAGAATTTGCCCAGCACGATGCCCCCCACCGAGACAGGGCTGGTCAGCAGCAGCTGGTCGGTGCGGGTGCGGCGCTCTTCGGCCAGCGAGCGCATGGTGAGCACCGGGACATAGAGCAGCAGGATAAAAAGGGTGCGGTAAAGGGTGTAGTAGCTGAAATCCGTCAGCCCGTAGCCCAGGTTCAGGGCCAGAAAATACAGGCCCGTAGCCGCCATCAGAAAGGCGGTGAGCACATAGCCCATCATGCCGTGGAAATAGCCCCGCAGCTCCCGCTTGAAAATGGCTTTCATCCGTTCTCCTCCTCTTCTGCTTCTTCGCGCTCTGTCCCGGTCAGGGACAGGAAGACGTCTTCCAGGCTGCGGCCATCCGCCGTCAGCTCCTGCAGGCTGCCCGCTGCCACCAGCTTGCCCCCGGAAAGGATGAGCACCTGCTGACAGACGGCCTGCACCTCGCTCAGGATGTGGCTGGACAGGATGACCGTGTGGGACTGCCCCAGCTCCCGGATGAGCTTCCGCATCTCGATGACCTGCGCCGGGTCGAGCCCCACCGTCGGCTCATCCAGAATGATGCACCGGGGGCTGCCCAGCAGCGCCTGCGCGATGCCCACCCGCTGCTTATAGCCCTTGGACAGGCTGCGGATGAGCCGGGGCAGCACGTTTTCCAGCCCGGTACGCTTCGCGGCACGCTGCACCTGCTGCCTGCGGTCCGCCTTCTTCACGCCTTTCAGCTCAGCGGCAAAATCCAGATACTCCCCCACCGTCATCTCCGGGTAAAGGGGCGGCTGCTCGGGCAGGTAGCCCACACAGGCCTTGGCGGCGTCGGCTTCCTCCGGCAGCGGATGCCCCGCCACCGTCACCTGCCCGCTCGTTGCGGCAAGGTACCCCGTAAGGATGTTCATGATGGTGGATTTGCCCGCACCGTTGGGCCCCAGCAGGCCGTAGATCCGGCCATCTTCTACCGTGAACGAGAGATCGTCCACCGCCAGATGCCTGCCGTATTGCTTGGTAAGATGAGAGACTTCGATCACAGAAAACGCTCCTTTGGTTTGGATTTTGGCCGCAGCCCCGGTTTGAGATGGGTTTATTTTAGTCTGCAAATGTGTTCAAAATAAGGCAAAGACGTGTAAACTCCGCAAAGCGCGCAAAAGCGGCCCCATTCGACGCTCTGCCAAACAAAAAAGCACCGCCTCCCGCAGGAAGCGATGCTTTGAAAAGACCTGTAATTACTTACGGCCGAAGCGCTTGTTGAAGCGCTCAACACGTCCGCCGGTGTCAACCAGCTTCTGCTTACCAGTGTAGAAGGGGTGGCACTTGGAGCAAACTTCGACGTGGATCTCGGGCTTGGTGGAACGAGTCTTGATGACGTTGCCGCAAGCGCAGGTGATGGTGCAGTCAACGTAGTTCGGATGGATACCCTGTTTCATTCTTTTCACCTCAATTCTGGTTCTGACTTCTTGGGGCCATATTAAAATGTATGTGCCCATCACAACCTTCAATATCGGCTACCCCGTCGAGCGGCCTTGGAAACGATTGCCTTAATATTATAGCACAGTTTCTTGAAAATGCAAGAGGGAAATTCATTCTTTTTTGCTTTTTTCTGTTCACACCGCCCTCTGCCGCTTATCCAGCCGCATCTTATCGGCAATCATCGCGATAAACTCCGAGTTAGTGGGCTTGCCGCGCAGGTTGTGGATGGTATAGCCGAAATAGCTGTTGAGGGTATCCACATCGCCCCGGTCCCATGCCACCTCGATGGCGTGGCGGATGGCCCGCTCCACCCGGCTGGCGGTGGTTGCGTTTTTCTTGGCAATCTCCGGGTACAGGCGCTTGGTGACGGCGTTGATGTACTCCGGCTCGTTCATGGTGAGCAGGATGGCATCCCGCAAAAACTGGTAGCCCTTGATGTGGGCGGGCACACCGATCTGGTGCAGGATCTCCGTCACGGTGAGCTCATCGCTATCCACGCTGGTGTGGAGGATGCGCTTCTCCTGCCCGGCTGCCACTTTCAGCACCCGGTTGGCCAGAACGCCCTCGTCGAAAGGCTTGACAAAATAGTAAGCAAAGCCCTCGTCCAGAAGCTCCTGCACCATTTCCTCGCTCTGGAACGCACCCGTCACGAAGAAGGAGGTGTGGCGCTCGCCTGCCGCGTTGTACTTTTGCTTGACGGCCAGCGCATCCAGCCCCGGCATAAAAGCGTCCAGCAGCACCACCTGCGGGCGGACGGCAAGCATTTTCTGCAGGACCTTGGTGCCGTCTTTTTCAACGACCGTCACCTCCACGCCCTTCTGCTCCAGCGCCTCACGGCAGGCCGCCGTGATCTTCTCATCGGTATCCGACATCAAAAATTTCACTTTATCCATCGTCTATTCCTCCAAAGTATGCAGTAATCGGTGCAGTTCCCTTAACGCTTCCGATTTTACCATATTTTCCCACATCTTTCAATGGCTAGTTTTGCCATATTTTGGAAAGTATTGTCGCATTGGCTTTGTAGGAGCTTCTGGAAGAATAAAATCACCCGCCGGCCACCCGTTTTGCCTGCTCCAGCATGGTCTGGGCAAAGATGGCATAGCCCCGGGTGGGGTCGTTGACCAGCACATGGGTCACGGCCCCCACCAGCCGCCCGTTCTGGACGATGGGGCTGCCGCTCATCCCCTGCACGATGCCGCCGGTCTGGGCCAGCAGCGCGCGGTCCGTCACCCGCAGCACCATATTGCGGCGCGGGTCGGCGTCGCTGATCTTTTCGATCTGCACCGTGTAGGCCCGGGGCGTTTCGCCTTCGGTGGTCGTCCAAAGCTGGGCGGGGCCCGTCTCCACCTCCTGCGCAAAGGCCACCTCCATCTTCTGGCCTGCAAAGTGGGTGCGGGTGGTGCCATACACACCGTTTTCGCTGTTGAGCCGGATGGTGCCGATCGCGTGGGCGCTGAGGAAATTTCCCTTCAGCTCCCCGGGGCTGCCCGCCGTGCCCGCACTGTACCCGGTGATCTGGCAGGGCACGATCTCGCCGCTTCGCAGTGCGATGCTCTCGCCGGTGTCGCTGTCGCTGATGGGGTGGCCCAGCCCCGCAAAGACACCCCGCTCTTCGTCCGCAAAGGTCAGGGTACCCACGCCCGCCGAGGAATCCCGCACCCACATCCCGGCCCGCCACTGGCCCGCTGCCGCGTCCCAAACGGGGGTCAGGCGGGTCTGGAGCTGCTCCCCGTTTCGGACATACACCACCTCCACCGGCTCCCCGGCTGCGGCGTCCAGCGCTTCTTTCATGGCGTCGTTGTTCTCGGTGGGCGTCGTACCGATGCAGATCACCCGGTCGCCCAGCCGCAGACCGGCTGCTTTGGCAGGATTGGCCGTGCCGCCGCTGGCCTTGCCGATATCCGAAAACCCCACCACCAGCGCTCCTTCGGAGAACATCTTCACGCCAAAGGGGGTGCCGCAGACCGTTACGCTGGGCCGCTGGGTTACCACGGCCCGGATGGTCTTGACCGGGAGCCACCCGCCCAGCGCGAGGGTAGTCTGGTAGCTGCCGACGGCCCGGGTGCTAGCAACGTTCCGGCTTCCCCGCGCCCCCAGCGGCCGGACATACGCAAAGCGAGGCAGGGCCAGCGCCTGGCCGGGCTCCAGATAGACGCAGCCGGGCAGCGCGCTGTACAGCCAGCCCAGCGCCCCCACCAAAAGCACCAGCAGATACGCCGCCGCCAGCTTCTCCCTCCTGCGCCGCGCCTGCCTGCGTTTTCGCTTTTCCACATCCCGGCCTCCCTTCCGCATTTGGAGGTAGTATGTGCAAAAAATTCAGGATTTATCAAAAAAGAAAAGCAGCCCCAAGCCGAAGCTCAGGACTGCTCATTCTCAGTTATGCGGGAGAAGGGGGTCGAACCCTCACTCACTGGGAACTGGTGCCTAAAACCAGCGCGTCTGCCATTCCGCCACTCCCGCGGGGCCCTACGAAAAAGACCAACTACAAATGTAGTTGGTCTCTGGTGCGAGGGAGGGGATTTGAACCCCCAAGGATAAACCACACGCACCTCAAACGTGCGCGTCTGCCAGTTCCGCCACCCTCGCATCTATGGGTGGTGCGTCCTGCGGTTTTGAGGTTGGAAACCGTTGTGCGGACTGCTTGAGTATATTACCATATTGCCCCCGGAAAGTCAAGCGTTTTCATAGATTTTCTTGCATCTCATATCCTAGTAAAAGGGCACAAATGGCCAAAATAACTTACCGAGGAGGTTTTTGGTATGACTTTTCCGTTCAGGTGTTCCAAAAAGCTTTTTGCCGCCGGGGCAGCGCTGCTGGCGGCGGGCATGGGGGCTGGTTATCTGCTGGGCAGTTTCTTTGGAGCCGCACCTCTCATCGGCTGTCGGGAGCAGGATCTGAGCCCGGTGCCGGACACGGCTTTCCTCTCCCCTGCCTCCTCTTCGGCGGCCTCATCCGTCCCATCGCAGCCCACGCCCCTCCCGGAGAAATGGGTCTGCCTGACCTTTGACGACGGCCCCAGCAAAACGACCCCGGCCGTGCTGAACGCGCTGAACGCCGCCGGGGTCAAGGCCACCTTTTTTGTGGTGGCCACGGATTACAACGAAAAGTATCTGCCGCTCCTCACGGAGGCTGCAGCCGCAGGGCACCAGATCGCCCTCCACTCGGCCTCCCATGAGTACAGCGAGATCTACCGCAGCGCCGACGCCTACTGGCAGGACGTCGCCCTCTTAAAAAAGCGGATCGCCCCCTACGTGGATGGAGAGGCGATCCGCTATCTGCGCTTCCCGGGCGGCAGCACCAACACAGTGAGCCGCCGCTACGGGGGCAAAGGGCTCATGAAAGAGCTGAAAACTCAAGTAGAGCAAAAGGGCTATCGGTGGGTGGACTGGAACGTCTGCGCCGAGGACGCCGTGGGCGGCAAGCCCAGCGCGGACACCATCTTCCGCAACGTGGTGCGGGAGACCGGCGAGCAGACCCAATGCATCGTGCTGATGCACGATTCTTCTTCCACCCGCACCACCGCCGAGGCCCTGCCGGACATCATCCAGTGGTACCAGGACAACGGCTTTGCCTTTTTGACGGTGGCGCAGGCCGTGCCGCTGCAATAAAGCTCATTCTGCCGTTTCTTTGTCCGTCGGCTTCTGGGGCACTTTGGCGGGCCGATGCTGCCATGTTCCGATGGCCCCCACGATGACGGCCGCACCCAGAGCAATGCCCGGTGCCTGAAGCGCCGCCTGCCTGCCGTTCATCATAATCACCAGGGCCAGCGCAATGAAAAACGTCAGTACAGCGGGCAGGATCGTGTGATTCATCCGCAGCAGCCATTTTTTCCGCTCCGGGGAAAACTCCATGTCCAACTCTTCCGGGTGGAGGGCCGCACAGTAGACCACATCGGTGTGGAAGCCGGTCTGCCGCCAGGCTTCGTACTCAATGCCATCCAGAAGAAAATGGGGGTACATGGATTCTTTGGTCAAGATCAGCTCCATTTTGTGGTCGTCGGCATACTGCTGCAGCGCCATCTCAAAGGACGCCACCGAATTGACGCGCAGCTCCGGCGCAAAGCTGAACTGTTTTTTGTTCTCGGCCTCTGCCAGCTTTTTGTAGTCCCGCCAGAAGCTTGTGATGTTCGATTTTTCCATGGTCGTTTCACCTCGTCTCCCATTACACTAAAAAAGCCTGAAAAAGTCAAGCTTTTTGCAGAAAAAGCACCAAAAATGCCCCGGCGGGCGCAAAACCTGCCGGGGCATTCGTTCTGGGGCGCGTTTACTGTGCGTTGTTGAACAGAGAGAAGGCACGGTAAGCCATGTACAGGTCGGTCTTGTGGATGACCTCAAACGGAGAGTGCATGGACAGCACAGGCACACCGATATCCAGCACGGGGATGCCGCGGTTGGCCACATACTTGGCGATGGTGCCGCCGCCGCCCAGGTCCAGACGGCCCAGCTCACCGATCTGCCATGCAACGTTGCCGTTGTCCAGCATCCGGGTGATATCGCCGACCAGCTCCGCGCAGGCATCGCTTGCAGAGCCCTTGCTGCCGCCGCCGGTATACTTGAAGATGGCAACGCCGCGGCCTGCATAGGTGCCGTTCATGGGCTCGAATGCGCTGGCCCAGGTGGGATCGTAAGCAGCGGTGACGTCTGCGGAGAGGCAGACGCTGTGACGGAAGGCCAGGATATCATCCTGACCGGCGGCACGGCAGAGCTCCTGCATGAAGTGGAAGGCGTACATGCTCTGCATACCGGTCACGCCATCGGAGCCGATCTCTTCCTTATCGGTCAGGACGCAGACGGTGGTGTAAGCAGGGTTCTTGGTCTCGATCTCGGCCATCAGGGCGGGATAAGCGTCCACACGGTCGTCGTGGCCGTAGCCGCCCACCATGGAGCGGTCGAAGCCCACGTCACGGCTCTTGTAAGCCGGAGTGATCTCGATCTCAGCGCGCATGAACTCCTTCTCGGTGATGCCGTACTTCTCGTTGAGCAGGATCATGGTGTTCAGCTTGACGGCTTCCTTGACGTCCTCGT
>RKCM01000225.1 GCA_014858325.1 Oscillospiraceae bacterium
CTGCATCCACGGAGACGCCCGCCGACAGCGGCAGCGCCGGAGAAAACCTCTCGGGGCATTATCAGATCGACAACACCTCGTCCGCCCTCCTGGCCGAGACGGGCGACGCAGGCACGGAGTATCAGGACAGCACCCTCTTTTTGGGCGATTCCAACACCGTCCGCCTGTACAACAACGGCCTGATCTCGCTGCAGCAGTTCTGCGCAAAAGAGGGCATCGGCACGCAGGTGGCACTGAACGAGGGCATCGTGACCTTTAAGAAGGACAGCAGCCACTATACCATCCCTCAGGCCGTGGCCATGATGAAGCCCCGCCGGGTGGTGATGACCTTCGGCACCAACGACACCGGCATGGCGGTGGAGGATTTCATTGCCAACTACACCGCGCTGGTGCAGGCCATCCAGGCAAGCTACCCTTATACCGATATCATTGTGAACACGGTGCCTCCCATCCCGGAAAACCACTCCAACTACCCCCACATGGACCAGGAGAAGATCGACGATTTCAATATGGCGCTACTGAATATGTGCGAGCAGCTGGGTGTGAAGTTCCTGAACACTGCCGAGGCCCTCAAGGGGACCAATGGCTACGGCAACCCCGATTATTACACCGAGGGCGACATCCACCTCAAAGGGGCGGGCCTCAAGGCAGCGCTGAGCTACCTGCGCACCCACGCCTACCAGACGGATGACCGCCGCCCGGACACCAACAACGTCCCCACCCGCACTATGGAGTATGTCTCCAACCCCAGCTCTGCCGTGGCAGCCCCCAGCTCGGAATCTGTGAGCGAGAGCGCCAGCCTGAGCGAATCCACCAGTGAGGCCCCCTCTTCCAGCGAGAACCCGGCATCCAGCGCCAGCTCCGAATCTTCCAGCAGCTCAACGGCGCAGGAAGCAAAGTACGAGGCGCACTATCGGGTGGAAAAGAGCGGCGGCGGCACCCTGAGCACCGGCGACAGCAAGGGCAACAACTCGGTGAGCTATTCGGTAAACGACCCTGCCAAATCCATCACCGTGACGGCAGTGCCCGCCGAAGGCCACGTCTTTGTCAGGTGGAGCGACGGTGAGACCAGCAAGACCCGTACGGATACGAATTTCAAGCAGAATCTCGATGTTACCGCCATCTTCGGCGAAGCGTCGGTCAAGATCAGCGCTGAGGGCCACGCCACCATCGGAAGTGCCTTCACCTTTAAGGCAAGCCTCAGCGGCAAGTACGCCAGCGCGGAGCATCTGCACTGGTACGCCAACGGCGAGGAGATCAAAGCCGCTGCCGGTATGACCAGCATCACCGTCAAGGTGGACGAATCCATGGCCAGCGGCTCCTATAAGATCCACGCTGCCATCGTCTACAACGGCACCACCGTCAGCAGCAATACGCTGACCATCTCCGTCAGCAACGTTTCCGCGCCGGAGTCGAAGCCTGCCGCTTCCTCCGGCAGTACATCTGAGAGCAGCAGCTCTTCGGGCAGTTCCTCTTCGTCCGGCGCATCCAGCGAGAACCACAGCACGTCCGCCAGCGAATCGACGGCAGCTTCTTCCTCGCACAGCGAGTCTTCCGGCGAGAGCAAGGCGGAATCGTCCAGCGAGTCCAAGAGTGAATCGAAGACGGAATCCAAAGCAGAGAGCGCTTCTTCCTCGGAGAATGACGCAGCGTCTGCCTCCACTTCCACGGAAGCTTCTGCCAGTAAGGAAGCTCCGAGCACGGCAGCGTAAGGTGCAAACCTTTCCGCCTTCCGCCGCATAGGCTGGGCGGAGAGGAGGCGAGCCCATGCTTGAAGAAACACAAAATGTTTCGGGTCTGCCGGGCGCGGAAGACGTGACCGACGGCAATGTGGACTATTACGAAATGGACTGGGAGAACATCGAAAACGGTGCCACCGAGGAGCAGATGCAAAAGTGTATTGCAAAGGCCTGCGGCGATACCAGCGCCCGCTGCGCGGACAATGACCCCGCGCAGACCGACGCCGGCGTTTACGAGATCACCCAGGAATGAACCAAAAATGCGGAAGCCAGCTCTGCCGGGCGGGGCTGGCTTCTCGCTGTTACCAAAAGAGGGGAGTACGTTATGGCAAAATACTATTGCGTCCTGTTTGACGCGGACAATACGCTGCTGAACTTTGATGCAGCAGAGAACAAAGCTCTGGCCGAAACGCTGGTGAACTACGGCATCGAGCCCGACGCCGAGACGGTGCAGACCTACCGCACCATCAACAGCGAGCTGTGGAAGCAGCTGGAAAAAGGCCAGATCCGGCGCGAGAAGCTGATGAGCGAGCGCTTCACCCGCTTCCTCAAGGCCATTGATGCAGCGGGCAACGGGGCCGAAATGAACCGCTTCTATCTCGACCGCCTTTCCACCCACCCGGATCTGATGGCCGCCAATGTGCTGGATGTGATGAGCGAGCTGGCAGAGGTGGCAACGCTGGCCATCGTGACCAATGGCTTTGAACGGGTGCAGAGCCGCCGTGTGGCGGAATCCGGCCTGGCCCCCTTCCTGGAGGATGTTTTTATTTCCGAGAAGCTGGACGCCGAGAAGCCCAACCGCAAAATTTTTGATACGGCCCTGCGGAGCCTGGGCGTCGAGAACCGGGAGCACGTTCTGGTGGTGGGTGACAGCCTGACCAGTGACATTCAGGGGGGCATCAACGCCGGGCTGGATACCTGCTGGTTCAACCCCAGTCACGCCGAAAACTCCGGCAAGGTCTGCCCCACCTACGAGATCGCAGACCTCGAAGAGCTGTACCCGCTGGTGATGGAGCCGGAAGAACTGGCCAATGTGGGCCAGAAGCACCGCCGCCACCAGCTGTAAGAGAATGGATAGAGAATACGTATGCTGATTCATCTGGAAAAACTGGGAAAGACCTTTGGCGAAAAGGTCGTGCTGCACGATGTGACCGCCAGCGTGGAAAAAGAAGACCGCATTGGCATCGTTGGGCAAAACGGTGCGGGCAAGACCACCTTGCTGAAGATATTGACCGGCGAATATACCGATTACGACGGCGAGTTCAGTGTGACCCATGGCGTGACGCTGGGGTATCTGGAACAGAACGCGAAGCTCGATGCAGCGCTGGATATTTACGGCGAGATGCGCTCCACCTTTGCGCCGGTGCTGGATGCCATGGCGCAGATGCAGATCTTGGAGCGCAAAATGGCCGCAGCGCCCGACGACGCCGCACTGCTGGAGCAGCACGATGCGCTGCAGAATGTCATCGACGCGGCCGACGGCTACAATATGGATGTCAACATCAAAAAGGTGCTGTCCGGCATGGGCTTCCCCCAGAACACCTGGGAGAAGAACGTGGGCGTCCTCTCGGGCGGCGAGCTGACCCGGCTGCGGCTGGCAAAGCTGCTGCTGGAAAAGCCGGATGTCCTGATCCTGGACGAGCCCACCAACCACCTGGATTTTGCGACCATGGAGTGGCTGGAAAATTACCTCAAGGGCTACTCCGGGGCGGTGCTGGTGGTCAGCCACGACCGCTACTTCCTCGATAATGTCTGTACCAAGATCTGGGAGGTCTCCTTCCAGACCATGACCACCTACAAGGGCAATTTCTCAGCCTATCTGCCCCAGAAGGAGGCCGCCGATGCGCTGCGACAGAAGCAGCATGACGCCGACGTGGCGCTGGCCGAAAAGTTGCAGGATTATGTGGACCGCAACCTCGTGCGCGCCTCCACGACCAAAATGGCCCAGAGCCGCCGCAGGCAGCTGGAAAAGCTGGAGATCACCGAGGCCCCCAAGGATGAGACCAACCAGCTCAAATTCCGCTTCGAGTACGATGTGGAACCCTGGAATGAGCTGGTGCTGATGAAGAACCTGACCATTAAGATCGGCGACCACACCCTGCTGGAGCCCTTTACCTACACCGTCTGCCGGGGCCAGCGGCTCATCATCGCAGGCCCCAACGGTGCGGGTAAATCCACATTGATGCAGGTGCTGGACGGCAAGCGCCGCCCCTCCGGCGGCATGGTCCGCCTTGGCACCGGCGCGCGGCCCAGCATCTTTGCCCAGCAGCAGAACCGTCTGGGTGCGGGACGGGTCATCGATGTCATCTGGAACAAGTATCCCCGTATGACCGAGCTGGAGGTCCGCAGCCATCTGGCCAAGCTGGGCTTCCGGGGCGAGACGGTGTTCAAGCCCTGCGAGGCCCTTTCCGGCGGCGAGCTGGCTCGCCTGCGCTTTGCGGAGATCGTACTGGAACGGCCCAATCTGCTGTTTCTGGACGAGCCCACCAACCATCTGGACATCTACACCCGTGAGAACCTGACGGAGGCGCTCGCTGCCTACACGGGCACGTTGCTGATGGTTACCCACGACCGCCATCTGATGAACAGTCTGGCCTGCCCGATCCTTTATCTCGAAGACGGCAAGGCTACGCTCTACCCCAGCTACGACGCTCTGATGGGCCGCTCTGCCCCCGCACCGGCGGTGGAAAAGAGCGCAGAGCCTGCCAAACAGGGCTATGGCAAGGAGCAGCGCCGCCGCCGGGCCGAGCTGCGGGCCAAGATCAAGGCCTGCGAGGACGAGATGGAGGCCTGCGGGGCCCGGGAAGTGGAGCTGGACAACGAGATCAACTCCCCGGAAGTGTACAACGACCCCCAGCTGCTCCGCCAGAAGAGCGACGAGCTCTCCGACCTGCGCTTCCATCAGGAAGAACTGTTTGCTGCATGGGAAGCCGCCATGGAAGAACAGGAGCAGTACGAGCAGGCAAATGCCGACGAATAAGCCGAGGAAACCCATCGGATACGGAAAAGAGGAGGGAACCATGGCCAAACAGCCGCACAAAAACAGCAAAGCGCACCACATCGCCCTTTCGGGCCTGTTGTTTGCGCTGGCAATGGCCCTCTCTTTTGTGGAGGGCAGCCTGGTCATCCCGGGGCTTTTGCCGGGCATGAAGCTGGGGCTTGCCAACATCGTGGTCATGTACGCATTGTTCTTCATGGGGGCAAAGCAGGCGCTGGTGCTGGATGTGCTGAAAGCCTTTTTCGTTTTCCTCGTCTCGGGGTGGACGGCAGGCTTTCTCTCTCTGTGCGGCGGTTTGCTGTCCCTTTTGGTGATGTGGGTGCTGTATTACCATTTCCCGGTGCGGCCGACCTGGTATATCCTCTCGGTGTGCGGGGCGCTGGCCCACAATGTCGGCCAGTTGCTGGGGGCCAGCGTGGTGCTCTCCTCAGCCATGTCGCTCTATTATGCGCCGGTGATGCTGGTGCTGGGCCTTGTGATGGGCGCGCTGACGTCCGTGACGCTCCGGGCCATCCTGCCCGCGCTGGGGCGGCTTGGCTACAACACCCGCGAAAAACGGGGCTAGACCCGGTTTCGGTTGCAAGCACCATGGTTTTCCGTTATAATAGAATGAATCCAGAAAAAGATACCCTACAAAAAAGCTGCCCTGTTTTGGAGCGACGCGCGCTCCCCCGGGCGGCTGGGAGGTTTGCAATATGTCTGAAAAAGTGACCATCAAGGTGGAGCGGAATATGCTCCATCTTCCCGCCATCGCCCTGCGCGGGCTGGTGGTGTTCCCCAACAATCTGCTCCATTTTGAGGTGGGCCGTGAAAAGAGCATCGCCGCCGTGGAGTGGGCTATGAGCAATAACTCCGATGTTTTCCTCGTCGCTCAGAAAGAGATGAAAGTGGAAGACCCGGGTGCTTCGGACCTGTACACCTACGGTGTCGTGGCCGAGATCAAGCAGGTGATGCGGGTGTCGGACGACCTCGTCCGCATCCTTGTGGAGGGCAAGTACCGCGCCAAGCTGACGAGCCTGGACAACGACGGCAGCTTCCTGCTGGCCTCGGTTCGCCCAGCCCCGGTGCGCCCCGCCAAGCCCGAAGAAGAACCCGAGCGGGATGTGCTGGTGCGGAACGTGAAGCAGAGCTTTGATAAGCTGCTGGCTCTCAACCCGCGCCTGGGCAAGGATGTGGTGTTCAACATCACCACCAGCAACGATCCCGCCTTCCTTGCAGAGTACATCCCGGCCAACCTCCTCTTCCGCTTTGAGGACAAACAGGCCATTCTGGACGAAGGCACCCTGATGGGCCGCCTGAGGCTGCTGATCGAGAAGATGCACCGCGAGCGCCGGATGATGGAGATCGACAAGGAGATCGCCCAGAAAGTGGACGAAGCGATGGACAAAAACCAGCGCGACTACTACCTCCACGAGCAGCTGCACATGATCAGCGAAGAACTGGGCGAGGACGACGATACCACCGCCGAAGCGGAGGAGTACCGCCGCAAGATCACGGCGCTGCACCTGGACGAGGAGCGGGAGAAAAAGCTGCTGAAGGAAGTGGACCGTCTGGCCAAGATGCAGAGCAGCAACCAGGAGGGAACGGTCATCCGCACCTATCTGGATACCTGCCTCGATCTGCCCTGGAATACCTTCACCGAGGACGACCTCGATATCGCCAAGGCCCAGCGCATCCTGGACCGCGATCACTACGGACTGAAAAAGGTGAAAGACCGCATCCTGGAGGTTTTGGCTGTCCGCAAGCTGGCCCCGGACGTCAAGGGCCAGATCATCTGCCTGGTCGGCCCTCCGGGTGTGGGCAAGACCAGCATTGCACGCTCCATCGCCGAAAGCCTGAACCGCAAATACGTCCGGCTGAGCCTGGGCGGCGTGCGGGATGAGGCGGAGATCCGCGGACACCGCCGCACCTACATCGGAGCCATGCCCGGCAAGATCATCACGGCAATGATTTCTGCCAAGAGCTCCAACCCCCTGATGCTGCTGGACGAGATCGACAAGCTGGCGGGCGATTTCCGGGGCGACCCGGCTGCCGCTCTGCTGGAAGCGCTGGACCCGGAGCAGAATGCCACCTTCAACGATCACTTCATTGATATGCCCTTTGACCTGAGCCATGTGCTTTTCATCACCACGGCCAACGATCTGAGCGCCATCCCGGGCCCTCTGCGCGACCGTATGGACGTCATCGAGCTGCCCAGCTATACCCGGGTGGAAAAATACAACATTGCCAAGAAGCATCTGGTGCCAAAGCAATTGGAGGCCAACGGTCTGTCCGGCAAAGTCACCTTCTCCCAGAGTGCGCTGTACGGCATCATTGATGGCTATACCCGCGAGGCGGGCGTCCGCAACCTGGAACGCACCATTACCAGTGTGCTGCGCAAGTGTGCCCGGAAGATCGCTTCCGGCGAAGCAGAGACCGTTGCCGTCACCAGCACCATGCTGGAAAAGCTGCTGGGCCCCCGCCTTGTAAAGCCGGAGTTCCTCAACCGTACCAATGCCATCGGTATCGCCAACGGTCTGGCATGGACCAGCATCGGCGGCGAGACTTTGCCCATTGAGGTGCAGGCCATCGACAACGGCAGCGGCAAGATCACCGTTACCGGCTCGCTGGGCGACGTGATGAAAGAGAGCGCCCAGCTGGCCGTCACCTACGCCCGCGTCCATGCGGCAGAGTATGGCATCGACCCCGAGCGGCTGAAAAAGTGCGATCTGCATATTCACGCCCCGGAAGGCGCTGTGCCCAAGGACGGCCCCTCCGCCGGCGTCACCCTGACCACGGCCCTCATCTCCTGTTTGTCCGGCATCCCGGTGCGGGGCGATGTGGCCATGACGGGCGAGATCACCCTCCACGGCAATGTGCTGCCCATCGGCGGCCTGCGGGAAAAGAGCATGGCGGCCTACCGCGAGGGGATGAAGACCGTCCTCATCCCGAAGGACAATGTCTCCGATCTGTACGAGGTGGACGATGAGGTGAAGAAGAACCTCGAATTTTTGCCGATGGCCAATCTCTCGCAGGTGTTGAGCGCGGCGCTGCTCAAACCGAAGGCCGCTGCCAGCCATCACTCCCGCACCACCAAAAAGACGGCCAAACCCACCGACGCAGCCGTTCTGCCCCAGACAGCGGACAAACCGCAGTCCGGCGCGGTCTGCTGAGAGGAAAGGAAGCGCTATGAACTACAACAAAGCGGATTTCATTGCCAGCTACGGCATTTCCAGTCAGCTGCCCGAAAGTGACCGCCCCGAGCTCAGCTTCTCGGGCCGCTCCAACGTAGGAAAATCCAGCCTCATCAATAAGCTGTGCAACCGCAAAAATCTGGCCCGCGTCTCCGCCACCCCCGGAAAAACGGCCACCATCAATTTTTATGAGGTAGACAGCTGCTATTTTGTGGATCTGCCCGGCTACGGCTATGCCAAGGTCAGCAATGCCGACCGCGAGCGCTGGAATGACCTCATCAACCGTTACTTTGAGGCCGATCGCCATCACACCCTGCTGGTGCAGCTGCTGGACTGCCGCCACGCCCCCAGCGCCGACGATCTGCAGATGCTGAAATATCTGCACTATCATCAGATCCCCTATGTGGTGGCGCTGACCAAGGCCGACAAGCTGAAAAAAAGCCAGCTGGCCAAGACCCAGGAGGAGTTTGAGGAGATTTGCCGCCCCTATGGCTGCCAAAAGGTGGTGCTGACCAGCGGCGAGAACGGCTACGGCATCCCGGAGCTGCAGGCCATCCTGAACGAAGCTGTGGAAGCAGAGTATGCGGACGAGGACGCCGAATAAGATGGCATACAACGAATTTGCGTATTTTTACGATGAGTTCAATGGGGCGGCAGACTATGACGCCCTGTATGAACACATTCAGAAAGAGCTTGCGGCCCATGGCATTGCTGACGGCATCCTGGCCGATCTCGGCTGCGGCACGGGCGAGCTGACCCTGATGCTGACGCAGGCGGGCTATGATATGATCGGCATTGACCAGTCGGAGGAGATGCTCTGTGTCGTCCGGGATAAGGCCGATCAGCTGGGCCTTACCGGCAAGCTGCTGCTTTTGCGGCAGGATCTGCTCAAGCTCGATCTCTACGGCACCATCCGGGGCGCGGTGTCCACGTTTGATACCTTCAATCACATCCCGGATCTGGATACCGCCATTGCCAACGCAGGATTTTTCATGGAGAAGGGCGGCATCTTCCTCTTTGATATGAACACCCCCTATAAGCACAAAAATGTGCTGGGCGAAAATGTGTTCACCTTTGAGGAAGAGGATGCTGCTTGTGTCTGGCGCAACCACTACAACGAGGCGGACCGCCGGGTAGAGATCAGCGTGGATATCGACGATCACGAAACGGGCGAGCACTTCCACGAGGCTTTTAACGAGTACACCTACGAGCTCGATACCATCCGCGCGGCGCTGGAACAGCACGGTTTTGCGCTGGAAAGTGTCTGCGATGGGGAGACCTTCGGTCCGCTGACCGAAACGAGTGAACGTTATTTCTTCTGCGCTGTCAAACAGCATACCCAATTGGAGGAAGACTGATTATGGGAAAATTGATCCGAGGCTTGTCGGAGAACGGCGGCGTCGTATTCTGCGGTGTGGATTCGACGGATATCGTCCGCACCGCTGAAAAACTGCACACCACCAGTGCCACCTGCAGCGCCGCCTTGGGCCGCCTGCTGACGGGGGCCAGCCTGATGGGCTCCATGCTCAAGGACGACGGCGACAGCATCACCCTCCGTGTTTCGGGCGGCGGCCCCGCAGGCGTTGTCATTGCCTGCACCGATGCATCCGGCAACGTCAAGGGCTGCATCGACCACCCGCTGGTGGAGCTGCCCGCCAAGGCCAACGGCCATCTGGACGTGGGCGGGGCCGTTGGAAAGGATGGCGTGCTGACCGTCATCCGAGACAATAAGCTCCAAAAAGAGCCCACTGTGGGCCAGGTGCCCCTCGTCTCGGGCGAGATCGCGGAAGACATCACCAGCTACTACGCCTACAGCGAGCAGGTGCCCACCGTTTGTGCGCTGGGCGTGTTGGTGGATAAGGACCTCTCCATCCTCTGCGCGGGCGGCTATCTGCTGCAGCTGTTGCCTGGTGCTACGGATGCCGAGATCACCGCACTGGAGCAGAACATCGCAGCCATGCCCTCCGTCACCGAGATGCTCCACGCGGGCAAGACCCCGGAGGACATGATGGAGATGGCACTGAAGGGCTTCAACCCCAATGTGCTGGACACCCGCGAGGTGCGTTACCACTGTGATTGCAGCGCCGAGCGCACCGAAGAAATGCTGCTCAGCCTTGGCCGCAAGGAGCTGGAAAAGCTCCGGGACGAAGACCCGCACTGTGAGGTGGTCTGCCACTTCTGTCATACCAAGTATGAGTTTGACCTGAACGATCTGGTGAAGAAGATCTCCCAATAAACCCAAAACGCCAAAGCGGCAGAGAACGTGTCATGCGCTCTCTGCCGCTTTTCGTTATTCAGGTGTTCTCTTTGCAGATGTTCGCCGCAACGGTGTAGCAGACCCGGTAGTGGAAAACAGGGCCTTCAGCGGAAAAATCCTCCTTGCGGGCCAGCACCTTTGCATCCGGGTAGGCCGCAAACAGGGCCTGACGGCTGCGGAACCGGGCCAGCGTGAGCACTTCGTCCTCCGTGCGGGTCAGTGTCGCTGATGTTTGTTTGTAATACGTGGTTTCCTCCACGGAGAAGGGCAGCTTCAGTCCCCAGACCTCCGGCTGAAGATGTCGGGCAATTGCAAGGAAATGATGCTTTTGGGAGGGGAGAGCAGGCAGCGAAAAGCCGTGCCGACCAAAGAAAACGCGAACCCGGCAAACTGTTTCCCCGGTCAGGCGGGATGTTTCGATGACCAACGGCTCGTCCTGCGTGGTTTCCCAATCAAACTGCGCCACGACCTGCCCGGCGGCGGGCTGAAAGATCAACGTGCCGTCTCGTTCGGCCCGCGCCGTCCCAATAAGACCCTGCCCGGCTTCGACCACCTGCCCGGGAGCGACCAGCATCGTCCCGCTGGTGAGGTTGGTAGAGAGAATGGTTCCCGCTGTTCGTGCTCGGATGCCATGGAGCGTCCCTGCTGCGATATCGGGCACGGGCTTGGCTGCGGCGGCTTCTACCGTAAGCCGCCCGGCTCTAAAATTGAGGCTGGCCCAGGAGAACTCTCCGCTTTGCAGAAGAGCGTACTCGCCCGCACGGAGTTTTTCCTCGGTAACAAAGCTGCCGGGGAATAAGCCGTTCTCCCAAAGCACCACCGCGGCCCGAGCCTGCTGCCCGGCAGTCAGGCCGCTGCCGTCTACCGCCCAAACCGCTCCTTGAAGCCAGAACAGCAGAGGAAGAAAGAGGAGCAGCCCGGCCCAGAGCCCACGGCGGCGGAAAAAAGGCCGCAGAACAAAAAAGGCCCCACGCCGCCGTTCTGTCCGCAGCCGCACCCGGTGCTTGCGGGCAAGCCCGGCCAACCGCCGATACCGCCATGCTGCACACTGGGCCGAAAATCCGCCGGGACAGGGAAGGACCTGCGAGAGATGGAGCCCTTCCGCTGCCGCTGCCGTCAACAGACCCTCCGGGTCGCCGTTTTGAGCCGAAAAGCAGACCCCGGCCCACAGCAATGCGCATTCCATCCGTAAGCCTCCTTTAGTGAGGGGTGAACTCTGTTCGCAGGATCTCACCCCGCAGGGTAATACGGTGTGCGGAGAGAGTCACGATGGAGAGTGCGTTGCCATAAACGGTCAGCGTTCCGCGTGCCAATTCCAGACAGAGCTTGCCCTCTTCGTAGGAGCGCACCCGCCGGACCTGCTCGATCTCCAACGTGCGGCCGCTGAGATAAACGGACGCCTGCCCGTAGAAATTCTGAGGAGGCTGGCGAAAAAGCCGCCGCAGCCAGCTTACGGGAGAGGAACGTCTGGTACGATCGTTTTGCTTTTTGGCCACACCGCTCCCTCCCCGTGCAAATCCTGCCCAGTGCTACATATATATGGAAGCGGAGGGCGTGCGTATGAATCGGACTCGGTTTTTTTCAGCCATCGGGATGTTGGCTTTGGCTGTTTTGGTGGGGGCGCTGCCCTTTGCTGCGCCCGATGTCTGCCTGCAAGCGCTGCAGGAAGGGCTGGCCCTCTGCGGCGGGCCGCTGCTGGTGTCGCTCTACCCGTTTTTGGTAGCGTCCAGTCTCCTCATCCAGTGTCCGATGGGGGAGACGCTGGGCTTTCCGTTCCGTCCCGTAGCACGGCTCATAGGCATCCGTGCACCCTGTGCGGGGCGGGTGCTTCTCATCGGTTTTCTGGGCGGTTTTGCCCCGGCGGCCAGCGCCGCTGCCGAGGCTGTCCGCTCAGGCCAGTTGACCCCGGAAGAAGCAGACGCACTGCTGCCTGCCTGTGTTTGCTCCGGGCCATCCTTTGTGGTATTAACGGTGGGACAGTATCTTTTGGAGAGTACAACGCTGGGCGTGCTGCTCTTCGCAGCCCAGGTGATGGCAGGCTATCTCAGTGCGGCTCTGCTGGCAAGGATCGGCGGAAAGTGTTTCCCGCGCCATACGACCGCAATCACGACATCAGCGCAACTTCCGCGTCTGGACTTCATCGTAGCCGGGGCGGCGCAGAATTACCTCAAGCTCTGCGGCTTTGTACTGTTTTTTCGGTTTGTGGCAGCAGGGATCGGGAGCATCCTTCCGTCTGCAGTGGGGACCGCCTGCGCCATCCTGCTGGAGGTGTGCTCCGGCTGTGATCTTGCCGCAAAAACAGGCTATTGGGCCAGCACACTGTGCTGCGTGTCGCTGAGCGTGCAGGGACTCTCGGTGCTCTTGCAGGTGCGGACGCTCTGCCCGCCTGAAATGACCCTGCATCCTCTGTATGCGGCACGTGCGCTCCATCTGCCGCTTTCGCTGGCACTGTTTTATCTGCTTCTGCCCGGCGGAGAGGCAGAAGCCTTCAGCACCCTTTGCGAGCGGGTCGTCCTCATGCGCCGCGTTCCACTGGATTGTGCGGGGATCGTGTTCCTAGTGAGCTGCCTGGCTGTGTGCAGGCTGAGCAATTTGGCGGAGAGGATGGAAGGGGAAAGAGAAGAAAAAACGGAGTAATTAAGGCACTTTTACGCGGCGAAGTATGCTTGCGGGAAGAAACAAAACTCCCCGAAAACTGACTTAGAAAGCCAACTTTCGGGGAGTTTGATGTGGAGCTACTGATCCGATTCGAACGGACGACCTGCTCATTACGAGTGTGAAAAATATTTGCCGTTATAGATGAATTATCGTTAATTTTAGAAACTGAATGAGCCACCTCTGCGCCACCTCGGAAAAAATCAGCCGATTTGCGCCACCGGGGAACCGGCGCTGCTTAGTTTGATGGCGGTGGATTTTTTGAGATACGCATCCAGACGGTTGATCTTCTTCTTTTTGAATTTTTTGTCGAGGGAGGTGTAGATGCCAAGAGTCACGGTGATGTCCTTGTGGCCCATCTGATCGCGGGCGGTGAGGACGTCCACACCGGCGAAGTACATCAGGGTGCAGAAGGTGTGGCGGAGCTGGTGGGGCGTAAAGGTATCAATGACCATGGGCAGACCACCGGGGCGGTTCTTGTTCTGCTTGCCACCGTAACCGTATTTGACATTGAGATCCCGCATATAGCTTTCCCACAGACGCTTCCAGCCCTGTTCCGTCATCCGCTGGCCTTTGTCGTTGTGCAGCACATACAGGCAGTCATCCCGCTGCGTTCTGAGGTAGTCCACCAGAATCTTCGGGATACTGACTACACGGGAACCAGCTTCGGTCTTCGGCTTCTTTGTGCTCTTGCCGGTGAAGTTATAGCCTTTGGTGACGGTGATCGTGGCCGCGTCCAGATCGACGTCGGCCCATGTAAGGGCGGTGGCTTCGCCGCGGCGAAAGCCGGAGTACAGCAACAGCATCGCGGCCCGCTGGGCCTTGTGCGGCGTTTCCCTGATCCACTGTTGCTGTTCTTCCGAAATTGGCTCACGGGGCTCCGCAGGGGCTCCGGCGGGGCAGGTGACTTTGATGATGGGATTATAGAGCACGATCTCCGGGATTGCGAGGTCATACGCCGCCTTGGCACTGGAACGCAGATTGGTCAGCGTGAAGTGGGACAGGGGAGGCTTGCCGTCGTGCCAGTCGGCCAGATCGTTCAGCACCCGCTGGAAGTCGGCGGCTTTCAGCTCCCCGGCGGGCATATCCTTCAGGGCACCCCATGCGTCGCGGTTGTTCGCGTAGCGGTCGAGACTTTTCTGGCCGATGCCCTTGGCCTTTTTGGCTGTGATGAGGTTATCGTAGAGAGTGGCCAGAGTGGCGTCCTTGGCCTGATCGGGGTCAAGTCCCTTGCGGATGGCGGAACGATACTCTTCGGCAGCAGCCTTGGCTTCCTTTTCGGTAGAGCCGTAGAAAGACTTGAACTTCTTGGTTCCACGCTCATCTTTTCCGAGATAAATGCGGTAACGGTAACGGCCGTCAGAACCTTTTTTGTTTCGTGCCATAAAAATATACCTCCCATTTCGCGTGTTGACGCAGAATCCTCGGCAGCTGTTTTTTATGTTGTATAGAAAACAGCACGCAAAAAATGCGTGTTGTTTTGGATTCGAGAAAATTGTACAAAAAACGAGCAAAAGACTGTTGGAATTGACGTTGACAACAGTGACAGGTTTTTTTACAATAAAGCTGTAACTAATATTTGGTTACAGAAAGAAGGTGGGCTGAATAGAATATGAGTAAAGTGGAGACACTGATAAGGAAGCTTTGCCAAAAGCCCACTCCGGCAGACTTCCGCTATTCAGACCTTAAAAAAGTAATGGCCTATTTTGGATATGTGGAGTCCAATAAAGGCGCAACTTCCGGCTCTCGCGTTCGTTTTTATAACCCGGAGACGGGTGCGATGGTGATGCTGCACAAACCGCATCCAGGCGACCAGATGGTAAAAGGCGCAGTTGAGAGCGTAGTGGTGTTTTTAAGGGAGCATGGTCACATATGAAAAATGTATTGCGTTATAAAGGATACTCTGCAAGGCCGGAGTACTCCGCAGAAGACAAAATCTTTTACGGAAAGATTTTGGGGATTGATGATCTGATCGATTTCTACTCCGACAGCGCAAAAGAGATTGAAAATGAATTTCACGCAGCAGTAGATGATTATTTGGCTTTCTGTGAGGAAGTTGGAAAACAGCCGCAGAAAGAATTTAGCGGAACGTTTAATGTTCGAGTTTCGCCGGAGCTGCATCGGAGAGCAGCACAAAAGGCTCAGGAAGAGAGTGTTCCGCTAAACCGAGTGGTTGAATCTGCACTGGAAGAGTATCTGGAACCGATTCAACCGAAGACATCCATTATGGTCCTTCCGCCGGAGATGGTAAAACAATTTACTCAACCTGTTCAAACTGTAAAGAGCAGCGACAAAAACGCCGCATACTATACGGCAGGGGAATGGAGCAGCTATCTGTATGAAGGAGGAAAGGTGAAGGTATGCTGAAAGACCTTTTTGACGGCACATGCCGAATTGCACCACTCCACATGGAATGGAAAACATTAGAACTGTTGAATGATCCAACGGAAAAGGCTGAACTCATTGTAGAAGATTCAGTTAGATGGGAAAGAGCGAGTGATTGCTTGCGCGTGATCTGTACCCGTAAGGCTGGTTTTTTGCCGGAATGCAGCTTTTCTGTTACTGTTTCTTATGTAGTAGAGCACATTCTTCAAAAAGTGGATACCTTGAACGATGTTTCAGATGAAGATATTGATAAAGAGGTACATGAACACCTTGGCTTTTACATTCAAGAGAATCAGGGCCTTATGAGCCGGGTCTCACTGATTATCTCGCAAATGTCCTCTGCTTTTGGAGCTCCGCCGCTGGTTCTGCCGCCGAATTATCAAATGAAATCTTAAGTCTTATACCCACCCCGCA
>RKCM01000049.1 GCA_014858325.1 Oscillospiraceae bacterium
ACCATGGCCGACGCCAACGGCTGGACCATCCCCGAGACCATCGAGGAGTTCACCCCCTTCCTGTCCGAAGTGCACAGCAAGGCGGGCGTTTACGGCACCGTCGTTCCCGGCTGGGACCAGTGGTACTTTGAGACCCTCTACCTCAACGAGGGCGTGGACATCATCACCGCCGACAACACCTGTGACCTGAACAGCGATGCGGCCCTGAGCGTGACCAACATGATCAAGGGCTGGTGCGACGCAGGCGACGCCTACTTTGCATCGGGCACCGATGCTTCCGCCACCATGCGCCAGAACTTCTACGACCAGAAGACCTTCTCCGTGATGCACACTTCTTCCCTGTACAACAACTACGTCAGCAAGTGCCCGGACTTTGAGGTGGGCATGGCCTGGTACCCCGCTGCCACCACCGGCGATAAGAACTCCGAGGTGGGCGGCTGCGTGCTGGGCATCCCCTCCAAGAACGACCAGGCCACCAAGAACGCCGCCTGGCAGTTCCTGCAGTTCCTCTGCGGCAAGGAAGTCAACATGGAGTGGGCCGAGGGCACCGGCTACCTGCCCACCCGTAACTCGGTGCTGACCACCGATGAGGGCAAGGCTTTCCTGGAGAAGAAGCCTGCCTTCCAGTGCATCTTCGATAACCTGAACCTCATCAACCCCCGCATCCAGAACGCTGCCTGGAGCGAGCTGGCCACCACCTGGAAGAACTACATGGAAGTGATCATGAACCAGAACGGCGACGTCGATTCCAACTCCGAGGATATGGTCACCGAGATCAACGAGATCCTGGAAGACCACGCCTGAGCCTGTACACCCGAAACTGACCCTCGCCGAAAGGACGTGAAATCATGAAACAAGCTGCCGCTGCCGTTCAGGCCGATAAGAAGCCGTTCTTTTCCCAGCGCACGCTTTCCAAATTCGTCGATTTTCTCTTTGTAGTGCCTGCGCTGGTGCTGCTGGGTGTCTTCACCTATTACCCCATCGTCAAGCTGGTGCAGATCAGCTTTACGGACTGGAACCTGCTGAATGATACCTGGAAGTATGTGGGCCTGAAAAACTGGAACTGGCTGTTTGCCGGCAGCGGCGCAAAGTATTTGTGGAACTCGCTGAAGGTCACCTTCCTCTACTCCCTGGGCGAGATCGCCGTCACCATGGTGGGCGGCATGCTGCTGGCACTGCTGTTCAACCGCATGACCCGCTCCTTTGGCCTGATGCGCGCCTTCGTCTTCGTTCCCAAATACGTGGCCATGTCCTCCGCCGCCGTGGTCTTTTTGTGGATCCTGAACACCGACTCCGGCGTGCTGAACTACCTGCTGCAGTGCATCGGCCTGCCGGCGGTGGATTGGCTCAACCAGCAATCCACGGCCCTGCCCTCGGTGCTGATGCTGACGGGCTGGCGCGTCATCGGCTACGGCATGATGATCTACCTCTCGGCCATGATGGGCATCTCGCAGGAGTACTACGAGGCCGCCTCGCTGGATGGCGCCAACGGCTTCCAGAAGTTCTTCCGCATCACGCTGCCTCTGCTGTCGCCCACCACGTTGTTTTTGCTGGTCACCACCTTCCTGTCTTCCATGAAGGTCTTCCAGTCCGTCGATATCCTGACCTCCGGCGGCCCGGCCCGGTCTACGGAAGTGTTCGTGTACCTGATCTATCGTTACGCCATGGTCGATTTCCGCATGGACCGTGCGGCCACCGCTGCGGTGATGTTCTTCCTCATCCTGCTGGCCATCACCGTCCTGACCATGAAGGTCTCCGACCGCTCCGTGACCTACGATTCCTGACCCGCTTGAAAGGAGAAACGCAAAATGGCTGATTCGTATATCCCCGCAGACAATGCGGCTCTGCTCAAAGAGGTCAACGAGATCCACAAGCACAAAAAACGCCCGCTGAGCTATCACATCCATACGGTGGTGGCCGTCATCGTCACCATCATCATGCTCTTCCCGCTGTACTGGATGATCGCCACCTCCTTCAAATCCGCTGAGGAAGTGCAGCTGGTGATCCCGACGCTCTTCCCCCACGAGTTCCACCCGGAAAACTACCTCAACGTGCTTCAGAAGGCCAACTTCATGAAGTACTACTGGAACACCATCGTGATGACGGCGGGCATCCTGTTTTTGCAGGTGGGCACCGGCATCCTGGCCGCCTACGGCTTTGCCATCGGCCGCTTCAAGGGCCGCAATGCCATGTTCTACATCGTGCTGGGCGCGCTGATGATCCCCCTGCAGGTCACCTTCATCCCCATCTACATCATGTGCGCCAACTGGAACCTGTGCGATACCTTCCTGGGCCTGATCCTGCCGGAAGCCGTGTCGGCCTACTACATCTTCATGCTGCGCAACACCTTTATGTCCATTGACCAGAGCTACATCGATGCAGGCCGCATCGACGGCCTGAGCCGCCTGGGCACCATCTGGTATGTGCTGGTGCCCATGAGCAAGGCCACCATCTTCACCGTGACGCTGGTCACCTTTACCAACGGCTGGAACGCCTACTTCTGGCCCAAGATCATCGCCAAGAATGAGGTGCGCCGGGTGCTGACGGTGGGCTTGGCCCAGCTGAAGAACACCTTCGCCGGGCAGGCCGTCTCCAACTACCACGAGATCATGGCGGGCGCTGTGCTGGCCATCATCCCGGTGGTCATCCTCTTCCTCATCTTCCAGAAGTATATGATGACGGGTTACTCCAAGGCCGCAATGAAGTGACCCCCACACACAAAACCAGAGAAAGGGCAGCCGCAGCGGCTGCCCTTTCTTGCCTTTTTGGGAAAGGAGCTTTTCGATGTTCTCATTCATCACCCCGGATACCAAGCAGTACCGTGCCAACCTGCACTCCCACTCCACCCTCTCGGACGGCCGCCTGACCCCGGAGCAGCTGGTGAAAGCCTACCGCGAGGCGGGCTACTCCATCCTGGCCATCACCGACCACGAGGCTCCCTACGACCACACCGACCTTTCCACCCCGGAGTTTTTGCTGCTGACGGGATACGAGGCCTACATCCGCCCCTCCCACACCTGCGCTTACGACCCCTACAAGGCAGAAGTCCACCTCAACCTGCTGGCCAAAGACCCCCACAACGTGGGCATCGTGGGGTACGACCCTCATTTCTGCAAGTATATGCCGCAGGAGCTGGCCCAGCAGCGCCCCCATCTGGGGGAGCTGGGCCCCCGCCGCTACTATCAGGCGTATATTCAGGAGTTCATCGATGACGCCATCCTGGGCGGCTATCTGGTGGCCTACAACCACCCCTGCTGGTCCATGGAGGCCGAGGAGGCGGTGCTGAGCTACGAGGGCTGCTACAGTGTGGAGGTGTTCAACACCGGGTCCCAGTGCATCAATGGTTACGAGAGCAACATGGCCCTCTACGATAAGTTCCTGCGCCGGGGCAAGTTCCTCTACCTCCACGGGGCCGACGACAACCACAACCACAAGCCCTTTGGGGACCTGCTGTGCGATTCCTTCGGCGCGTGGACCCAGGTACTGGCCAAAGACCTGACCTACGCTTCCGTCATCGAGGCGCTGGAAAAAGGCTGGTTCTACGCCTCCACCGGCCCCACCATCACCAACCTCACCTTTGCGGGCGGCCACGTCACGCTGGACTGCACCCCGGCCCAGCGCATCATCGCCCACAGCAGCCCCAAAAAGACGTGGAACGTCTACAACCCCGACGGCTCGCCCCTGACCCATGCCGAGTTCGACCTGCCCGAGGGGGCCCCGTACGTCTATTTCTCGGTGCTCACCGCCGACGGCAAGGCTGCCCATACCCACGCCTTCCGGCCCGAGGAGTTCCGCAAATAAGGACTGACCCGAAAGGAGACTTTCTGCCTATGCGCCACACCGCCAAACGCTCCCTTTGCGCCGTGGGCCTTGCCGCCGCTTTGCTGCTGGCAGGCTGCGGCGGCAGCACACCCGCGCAGCCCGCTTCTTCGGCTGCGGCTTCCTCCGCCCCGGCTGCGCCCGAAGGCCCTGAAATGACCTACTCCCAGACCGGGACCGTGCCCGCCGAGACCTATCTGGGCCAAAGCGAGTTTGCGGACTTCCTCGGACGGGCCGAAGCGCAGTTCGTCATCCCGGGCCTTGCGGAGAGCCTCATCCCCCAGGGGATGGACCTGTGCGATGAGACGGGCATTTTGTACATTTCGGGCTATTCCGCCACATCGGGCAAGAACTCGGCCCTCCTCGCCGTGGATACGGCCACCGGGGAGCTGACAGCGGAGTACATCCTGCAAAAGCCCGGCGGCCTGCCCTTTGACGGTCATGTGGGCGGCGTCGCCGTCACCGACACCACCCTCTACCTTTCCGGCACCAAGGACACCGAGGGCCGCCCCACCATCCTCGCTATCCCGCTGAGCAGCCTGCCCGCCGAGGGCCACCATGAGGTGGTGGTGGAAGAGGCCATCCCCGTGCCCGCTTCCCCCTCCTTCCTCAGCTGCTCCGGGGGGTACCTCTGGGTGGGCAATTTCTACCACCCCGGGGCGGACTACGGGCTTTCCCCCGGCATGGACTACACCACCGCCGACGCCGACGGCAATGAGCTGGGCTGCTACATTTTGGGCTATGCACTGGCGGGCGGCGGCCTGACCGGGACCGAGGGCGACGACTACGCCCAGCCCGACGTGGTGCTGGCAGGCCCGGATAAGATCCAGGGCGTGGCGGTGCAGGACGGGACGGTGACCCTGAGCCAATCCTACGGGCGGAAGAACAACGCCGCCCTGCTGCGCTACCGGCTGGACCTTAACGAGACGCTGGACACCGTGCTGACGGTGAACGGCCGGGACGTGAAGGCCTATGTGCTGGACAGCCGCCGCCAGACCGAGGCCGTGACGGTCATGCCCATGACCGAGGCGCTGGCCGACACGCCGGACGGCGGCATCTACATCCTGTTCGAGTCCGGGGCCGCCAAGTACGCCAATGGCACCCACCGCACCGACCGGGTGTGGAAGATCAAATTCTGAACACCCGCAAAAAAGCGGGGGGCTCCCACGAGCCCCTCGCTTTTCTCGTTATACTCAAAATAATCATTTATTGCATTTCTTTCATTTCAAAAGCTTCTTTCCCGGGACGGAAATAAATGATAGAAATGCTGGAAATGGTTTTAATGACTTAACGAGAGCTGCTTTGCTTTGAGCTCTGGCGCAGTATTGTCAATGCGCCGCATCTCAAAGCGATGATATTGGCCAGAGGTGCCATGAGCCACGATTTTGTGTCGAATGGCATCGCGTTCCCAGAGCAGTGGCTCCAGTTCACGGATGCAATTGTTGAGTGCGCGTGAACTGGGGGCCAGCTCGGTGTGGGCGTAGCGCTGGCCCATCTGCAAAAGGGCCTGGGCGTTGCCGCTCCAGTGGCCGTCGCCCTGCAAAAGCAGGGTGCGCAGCGTCTGGGTGATGGGGCTCTCCTCGTACTCGGCTACCCGGCGCTGGGCGGCCAGCTCCGCCGCCGTGCCCTGCATCACCCAGCGGCAGCTGGCTTTCTCAAAGCGGATGACCCGCTCCTGCTGCTCGATGTCGCGGCCCGTGAGGATGAAGCTGGCCTCGTCGTCCATGCGGCTGCGCTTGTCCAGCACGACGGTGAAATCCGCCGCGCCCATGATGCCTGTGGAGCCGTTGATGTTATCAAAGCTGTCGTCCAGGCTTTTGGATTTGCGGGTGTGGTGGACCAGGAGCACGCAGATGCCCCGGCTGTCCGCAAACTGCTTGAGCTGGCCCATGTAGGCGTAGTCGGCGTCGTAGGCGTTCTCAAAGGGTTTGCCCTTGGGCTTGATCTTGGAGAGGGTGTCGATGCACACCAGGTGGACGTCCGGGTGCTCGTCGAGGAAGGCCCCCAGCTCGTCCAGCAATCCTTCGTCCAGGCGGGGGGCCGTGAACTGGATGTGGAGGTTCTCCGGCAGCGGCCGCCCGGCGGTCAGCTTGCGCAGGCGGGTCTGCATCCGGCTCTTGCCGTCCTCCAGCGCAAGGTACAGCGCCCCGTGGGGGCTGGTGGGGCTGCCCAGAAAAGGCTCGCCCCGGGCGGCGGCCAGGCAGAGGTCCAGCACCATCCAGCTCTTGCCGATCTTGGGCTTGGCTACCAGAACGCCCATCCCCATGGGCAGCATCCCCTCCACGATGTACCGCAGCGGCGGCAGCAGCATCTCGCCCAGCTCGGCGGCGGAGTAAACGTTGGCGTCCGCGCTGCGGGCCGGGGGCTCCTGCGCGGCGGCAGCGGCCCGGGCTTTATCCCATGCGAGGTACGCCTCGCATTCCGGCATCAGACGCTCGTTGAACTTATCCTCGCCCAGTTGGGTGAACTCGGTGGCAACGTTGTCTCTCCAACGGCGCAGTTTCAGGTCCAGCCCGTTCCAGAGCTTGAGCTCGGCGGCCCGGTCCTGCACCATCTGGTAGCGATGATTCTGCTCCTCGTCCTTGCCCCGGAAGGTCATCCAGAAGCCCAGCCGGGAGAACAGCTTCTCCTCACTGTCGGCGTAGTCCAGCCACCGCATGAACATCGGGTCGTCCCCTCGAAAATATTGGAGGACAAGCATGTGATCTTGCACGGCTCGTGCAATGTCGGTCATAGAATCGCTCCTTTCAAGTTGTTTTACTGCTTCCAGTATAACAACGAAAAGGTGTTACGTCAACAGACGTTTTCGCGCGATTTTTGCGCAGAAAATGCTCTCTCCCCAAACAAAAAAGGCCCCCCGGGGGGAGCCTTTGGCCGATGTGCGGTTATTGAAGCTTGAGCCTGGGCGGTGTATCGCCCTGCCGGGCGCGCTCGATGGCGCTGATGCGGCGGTCCAGGTCGGTGAGGCGCTGGGCGGTGACGTCCGGCAGGTCCTGCTGGTCCAGATCGTCGGCGGGGTTGACGTTCTTGTGGTTGATGCGCACCACCTCGGCGGGCACGCCCACGGCGGTGCAGTTGGCGGGCAGGTTGCGCAGCACCACGCTCCCCGCGCCGATGCGGGCGTTGTCGCCGATGAACACCGGGCCCAGCACCTTGGTGCCTGCGCCGATGAGGACGTTGTTGCCCAGGGTGGGGTGGCGCTTGCCGGTGTCCTTGCCGGTGCCGCCCAGGGTCACGCCGTGGTAGATGGTGCAGTTGTCGCCGATCTCGGTGGTCTCGCCGAAGACGATGCCCATGCCGTGGTCGATGAACAGGCACTTGCCGATCTTCGCGCCCGGGTGGATCTCGATGCCCGTCTTATGCCGTCCCCGCTGGCTGACCCACCGGGCCAGAAAAAAGTGCTTGTGCTCGTACAGCCAGTGTGCCACCCGGTGATACACCAGAATGTGGAACCCCGGGTAGAGCAGAACCACCTCCAGCACACTGCGTGCGGCGGGGTCTTTCCTCTGAATGTTTCGTGCGTCCTCCAACAGACCCATGAGGAACCCTCCTTACTTCTATACGGTTTCCCAGTGCTGTGCCGCCCATCGTGGCGGCCCTCTCTTCTGCCCTTTATGATAGCACAGCCAAACTTTAATGTACAGTGAAATACTAGGGATTGCAGAAAAAATTTGCAAAAACCTCCGCGCCGCCCCCCGGCCGCCCCGGGCCGAGGGGGCTTTTTGGGTAGAGTAGCTAAAAATATGGGCTTTGGGGCGCAAACCTTCTCTGCAAAAAAAGGGGCGGCAGGCATTGACAGATTTCGCGCTTCTATGCTAAAATAATTAGAAACAAGACACCCGCCGGAAAAGGAGACCGAACGATGCAGGCAAAGCAGATGCACGCAAAACCGAAGAATCAGTTTGCTGCCGTTTTCGCCATGGGTTCGTTGTTTCTTTTTTGCGCTTTTTGAACTTTTCCCTTTGTGGAAAGGTTCTTTTTTTTGCCCGTCTGCGGGCGCTCCGCACATCCGCACCACCAACTGGGAGGAAAACCTATGCTGCTCATCAACGCTGTGAACACCGAGGGCCGCCCCCTCGAACTGTATGTGAAGGACGGCAAGATCGCTGCCGTGGGCCAGGACTTAGCGGCTCTGGCACAGGAAGGGGAGACCGTCCTCGACGCCGGAGGGCTGACCGTGCTGCCCGCTTTTGTGGACCTGCACTGCCACTGGCGCACCCCGGGCTTTGAGTACAAGGAGGACATCGCCACCGGCAGCGCCGCGGCCGCTGCAGGCGGCTACACCTTCGTCAACCTGATGCCCAACACAAAGCCCGTCTGCTCCTCCGCCGCCCAGGCGGTGCAGGTGGAGCAGCAGGCGGCGGAGCTTGGCCTGTGCGACGTGAACCAGACCGTCTCCATCACCGAGAACTTTGACGGCAAGAGCATCGACCACCTGAAGACCCTGCCCGCCGGTGTCAAGTTCATCACCGAGGACGGCCACGGCGTGCAGGACAACGCCACCATGGCAAAGGCTTTCGCCATCTGCACCCAGAAGGACATCACCGTTATGAGCCACGCCGAGGATATGGAGATCAGCCCCTGGGACTACCGGCTGGCCGAGGACATCGAGACGGTGCGCAACTGCTGGCTGAGCGAGTATTACCAGACCAAGCTCCACCTGTGCCACGTCTCCACCCGGGGGGCCATCGAGGCCGTGCAGATGGCAAAGCTGCGGGGGGCACCCGTCACCTGCGAGGTGACGCCCCACCACCTGTGGTTCGACAGCGACCACTGCGATTACCGCGTCAACCCGCCCATCCGCACCGCCGACGACGTGCAGGCGCTGGTGGACGCCATCCGCACCGGGGTGGTGGACGCCATCGCCACCGACCATGCCCCCCACTCCGAGGAGGACAAGCTGAAGGGGGCCGCCGGTATGGTGGGCAGCGAGACGGCCTTTGGCGTCTGCTACACGAAGCTCTGCAAGCAGGAGGGCCTGCCGCTGGAGGTGCTGGTGCACCTGATGAGCACCCGGCCGGCCGAAATTTTGGGCCTGGCCAAGGGCCAGCTGGAGCCGGGCTACGACGCCGACTTTGTGCTGGTGGAGCTGGACACCCCCTACACCGTGGACAAAGAGCAGCTGCACTCCAAATCCCACAACACCCCCTTTGATGGGGCCCAGCTTTACGGCAAAGTCTGCGCCACCGTCAAGGGCGGCAAGGTGACGTATCAATTATAAATATAGAGCAACGGAGGAAAACATCATGACCAACATGGACAAACTGTACGAGGCTGTCGAGGCACGGGGCCCGGTGTGCGTGGGTCTGGACACGGACTTCAGCTACCTGCCCGCCGATTTTGTGGACAGCACCCTCACCAAGGGCGAGAACATCGTCCGCTTCAACCGCAAGCTCATCGATGCCACCAAGGCCGTGGCGGGCTGCTACAAGGTGCAGATCGCTTACTATGAGTCGCTGGGGCTGGAGGGCATGAAGGCCTACGCCGACACCCTGAAGGCCGTGCGGGAGGCGGGCATCCCCGTCATCGCCGACATCAAGCGGGGCGACATCGCCAAGACCGCCGAGATGTACGCCATGGGCCACTTCACCGGCGATTTTGAGTCGGATTTCGTCACCCTGGCTCCCTACATGGGGCTGGACTCCATCAGCCCCTACCTGCCCTACGCCGAAAAGCAGGGCAAGGGCCTGTTCGTCCTCTGCCGCACCTCCAACGGCGGCGCAAAAGATTTTGAGTACGAGAAGCTGGCCGACGGCCGCCACGTCTACGACCTGGTGGGCGATAAGCTGAACGCTCTGGGCAAGGATTACATGGGCGAGCACGGCTACTCCTCCATCGGTCTGGTCATCGGCGGCACCCACATCGAGGAAGCCACCGAGATCCGCGCCAAGTATCAGGACAGCTTCTTCCTCATCCCCGGCTACGGTGCCCAGGGCGGCAAGGCCGAGGATATCGCCCAGTACCTCACCAAGGGCAACGGCGGCGTGGTCAACTCCAGCCGCGGCATCCTGCTGGCCTACAAAAAGCAGCCCGGCGTGGCCTTTGACGAGGCCGCTTACAACGAGTGCGTGAACATGAAGGAGGCCATTGCCCATGCGTGCAGCCTGCTGTGAGGCCACCGTCCTCAGCCATGAGGTGATTGCAGACGACATCCGCCTGCTCCGCGTCCTGTGGCCGGACCGGGACCATGCGCCCCACGCGGGCCAGTTCTTCACCCTGCGGGCATGGGGAGCCGACGAAGCGCCCTTCCTGTCCAGGCCCATCAGCGTCCATAAGTGGGAGCCCCAGACCCAGACCGTGGAGTTCCTCTATCAGGTGGTGGGCGAGGGTACCCGGAAGCTGGCAATGCTGAAGCCGGGCGATCCCTTCCAGCTCACCGGCCCCATGGGCAACGGCTTTGACATCGCCAGCCTGACCCGGACCTACAAAAAGTTCGCCGTGGTGGGCGGCGGCATCGGCACCGCCCCCATGTATCAGGTGGCCCGGGAGCTGGCCGCCGCAGGCTGCAAGCCGGACGTCTTCTTCGGCTTCCGGGATACCCCCTACTGCATGGAGGAGTACCGCTCCCTTGCAAACTGCGTCAAAGTCTCCACCGATACGGGCCGGGTGGGCTTCCACGGCTTTGTCACCCAGCTGTACGACCCGGCGGATTACGACGCCGTGCTGGTGTGCGGCCCCACCGTCATGATGAAAAACGCCGCCCGGCTCTGCGCCGAGAAAAACACCCCCTGCTTCGTCAGCCTGGAAAAGAAGATGGCCTGCGGCATCGGGGCCTGCCTGGGCTGCACCTGCGAGACCAAGGGCGGCGAGGGCAAGAGCGTGTGCAAAAACGGCCCGGTCTTTGATGCAACGGAGGTGTTCTTCTGATGGCAGAGCTGAAAACGAACCTGCTGGGCTTTTCGATGAACAGCCCCATCATCGGTGCTTCCGGCACCGTGGGCTACGGCGTGGAGTACGAGGAGCTGGCCGATTTCTCGAAGATCGGCGGCATCTCCGGCAAGGGCCTGACCCTCCACGGCCAGTACGGCAACAAGGGCGAGCGGCTGTGGGAGACCCCCTCCGGCCTCATCAACAGCATCGGCCTGCAGAACCCCGGCGTGCAGCACTTTATGGATGTGGAGCTGCCGGAGATGCTGGAGCTGAAGCAGAAGTACGGCACGGTGGTCATCGCCAACCTCGGCGGCCACAGCGAGGAAGAATACGTGGAGGGCGCGGCCATGCTCAGCGAGAGCGGCGTGGACATCGTGGAGCTGAACATCTCCTGCCCCAACGTGAAGGTGGGCGGCATGGCCTACGGCGTGAAATCCGAGGCCGCCGGGGAAGTGGTGCGGATGGTCCGCGCCGCCTGCAAAAAGCCCCTGATGGTAAAGCTGAGCCCCCAGGCGGAGAACATCCCCGAAATGTGCAAGGCCGTGGAGGCGGCGGGCGCCGACGCCATCAGCCTGACCAACACCTTCCAGGCCTGCGCCATTGACCTGGAAAAGCGCCGCCCGGTCTTCCACAACATCTTTGCGGGCCTCTCCGGCCCCGCCGTGCGGCCCATTGCCCTGCGGATGGTGTGGCAGGCTGTGGGGGCCGTGAGCATCCCCGTGGTGGGCCTGGGCGGCATCGCCACAGGCCGGGACGCACTGGAGTTTCTCATGGCCGGTGCCACGGCCGTGCAGGTGGGCGCTGCCAATTTCGCCAACCCCCGGGCCATGGAGACCATTGCGCAGGAGATGGCCCAGTGGATGGATGCCCACGGTGTGAAAACGCTGGACGAGATCCGCGGCTGCGCCCGCAACGCTGAATAAAACGCTTTTTACACGCAAGAAAGACGCAAATATACATCTTAATAAACTGTAAGCTGAATAAATTTGCGTTTCGACCCAAAGCGTGGTACAATACCGAAGAACCAACTTGAATCAACTTAAAGAGAGGGAGAAGTACAATGAGTGAAGCACTTGAAATTCTGAAGAGCTGTGACGCATTCCTGGAGGGCCATTTCCTGCTCTCCTCCGGCCGCCATTCCAGCGCCTACTGCCAGATGGCCTACCTGCAGCAGTACCCGGACCGCTGCGCCGAGGTCATGAAGGCCGTGGCTGAGAAGATCCGTGAGATGGACGTGGACGTCATCGTCGGCCCTGCCATGGGCGGCATCGTGTACGCCTACGAGCTGGCCCGCCAGACCGGCAAGCGCGCCATCTTTACCGAGCGCGTGGACAACGTGATGACCCTGAAGCGCTTTGCCATCCACCCGGGTGAGAAGTGCCTCATCGCCGAGGACGTGGTGACCACCGGCATCTCCTCTCTGGAGACCAAGCGCGTCATCGAGGAGAACGGCGGCGTGTGCCTGGGCATCACCTGCGTGGTGGACCGCACCAAGCCCGAGGCACCGTCTCCCATCCCCATCGTGGCCAGCGCCCTCAAGCTGGACCTGCCCAACTACGCCCCCGAGGAGTGCCCCATCTGCAAGGAGGGCAAGCTGCCGCTGGTGCACCTGGGCAGCCGCAAGATGAAGCAGGAAGCCAAGCAGACCCTGTAACACAAAGGAGAACCCTATGAACGCATATCTTCTTTTGGCAAACGGCATGGTCTTTGCAGGCCGGTCGGTGGGCGCCGAGGGCGTCACCGTGGGCGAAGTCGTTTTTGCCACCGGCATGGTGGGATTTCAGGAAACGCTGACCGACCCCAGCTACTACGGCCAGATCATCACCCAGACCTACCCCCTCATCGGCAACTACGGCATGAACCGCGACGATATGGAGTCCGACCGCATCTGGGCCCGGGGCTACATCGTGCGCGAGGCCTGCACCACCCCCTCCAACTGGCGCTGTGAGGAGACGCTGGACAGCTTTTTGAAGAAAAACGATACCATCGGCATCGAGGGCATCGACACCCGCCACCTCACCCGCATCATCCGGGAGAGCGGCGTGATGAACGGCGCCATCCTGACCACCTTTGACCCCGCCGACCCCGCCAACAAGGCCCAGACGGACAAGCTGCTGGAGACCATCCGCGCCTATGCCGTGACGGACGCCGTCAAGAGCGTCACCTGCGCAGAGCCCGAGGTCTTCAACGAAAAGGGCGAGACCCACATCGTGCTGATGCACTACGGCTGCAAGCGGAACATCGTGCGGTGCCTGGTCAAGCGGGGCTGCAAGGTGACGGTGATGCCCGCCTTTGCCACCGCAGAGCAGGTGAAAGCCCTGAACCCGGACGGCATCATGCTCTCCAACGGCCCCGGCGACCCCGCCGAGCCGGTGGAGGTCATCGAGAACCTCAAGCACATCTTCGAGCTGGGCATCCCCACCTTCGGCATCTGCCTGGGCCACCAGCTGAGCGCGCTGGCCGCCGGTGCCAAGACCATGAAGCTGAAGTACGGCCACCGGGGCGCCAACCAGCCCGTGACCGATTTTGAGTCCGGCCGCACCTACATCACCAGCCAGAACCACGGCTACGCGGTGGTGGGCGACGAGCTGCCCGCCGAGATGGGCGTGGTGGCCCAGGTGAACGCCAACGACGGCACCTGCGAGGGCATCCAGTACAAAAAGTGGAACTGCTTTACCGTCCAGTTCCACCCGGAAGCCAACGGCGGCCCCAAGGACACGGAGTTTTTGTTCGACCGCTTCCTGACGAACGTCAAAGCAGCAAAGAAGGAGGCACGCTGAAATGCCCAAAGACCCTAGAATCAAAAAGGTGCTGGTCATCGGTTCCGGCCCCATCATCATCGGCCAGGCTGCCGAGTTCGATTACTCCGGCACCCAGGCGTGCCGCGCCCTGAAAGCAGAGGGCATTGAGACGGTCCTGCTCAACTCCAACCCCGCTACCATCATGACCGACCCCGACGTGGCCGACCATGTTTACATCGAGCCCATGACGCTGGAAGTCGTGGAGCGCATCCTGGACATCGAAAAGCCCGACTCCGTGCTGCCTAACCTGGGCGGCCAGATGGGCCTGAACCTCTCCATGGAGCTGGCCCGCTCCGGCTATCTGGACCGCACCGGCATCCGGCTGCTGGCCTGCAAGCCCGAGACCATCGACCGCGCCGAGGACCGGGAGCTGTTCAAGGAGACCATGGAAAAGCTGCACCAGCCTATCATCCCCTCGGAGGTGGTGGAGACCCTGCAGGACGCCCTGGCCTGCGCCGACCGCATCGGCTACCCCGTCATCGTCCGCCCGGCCTTTACCATGGGCGGCACCGGCGGCGGCATCTGCGAGACCCGCGAAAAGCTCATCGAGATCGGCACCAACGGCCTGCGCCTTTCCCCCATCCATCAGATCCTGGTGGAAAAGTGCATCGCCGGCTGGAAAGAGATCGAGTATGAGGTGATGCGGGACCACAAGGGCAACGTCATCACCGTCTGCAACATGGAGAATCTGGACCCCGTGGGCATCCACACCGGCGACTCCGTGGTGGTGGCCCCCTCCCAGACTCTGACCGACCATGAGTACCAGATGTTGCGCACCGCCGCGCTGGACATCATCACCGAGCTGGGCATCGAGGGTGGCTGCAACTGCCAGTTTGCCCTCAAGCCCGACAGCTACGATTACGCCGTCATCGAGGTCAACCCCCGTGTGTCCCGCTCCTCTGCGCTGGCCTCCAAGGCCACCGGCTACCCCATCGCCAAGGTGGCAACGAAAATTGCCATCGGCTACACGCTGGACGAGATCACCAACGACGTCACCGGCAAGACCTGCGCCTGCTTTGAGCCCGCGCTGGACTACATCGTGGTCAAGTACCCGAAGTGGCCCTTTGATAAGTTCGTCTACGCCGATAAGGCGCTGGGCACCCAGATGATGGCCACCGGCGAGGTGATGAGCATCGGCAACAGCTTTGAGGCCGCCATGATGAAGGCCGTCTCCTCCATCGAGCTGGGCATGGACACCCTGACCCACAAGCCCTTTGAGGAGTACACCGACGACGAGATCGTGGCCCACCTGCACGTGCAGGACGCCGAGCGCGTCTTCTGCGTCTACGAGGCCCTCAAGCGGGGCATCGACCACCAGACCATCTACCGCATCACGAAAATCGACTGGTGGTTCCTGGATAAGATGCAGCATCTGGCCGACCTGGAAAACGGCCTGAAGAAGTGCCACGGTGTGCTCTCCGTGGAGCAGTACAAGACCGCCAAGAAGTACGGCTTCCAGGATAAGACCATCCGGCGTCTGGCCGAGGTGGACACCCTGCCCGTGGAGAACTACCGCGCCGGCTTCAAGATGGTGGACACCTGCGCCGCCGAGTTCTCGGCCAACACCCCCTACTTCTACTCCACCTACGACGGCGAC
>RKCM01000167.1 GCA_014858325.1 Oscillospiraceae bacterium
GCTGGGCGGCGCAGGGGCGGCGGCCGCGTCCTCGCTGGCCCTGCTGGCTCCATTGGCCCCGTGGCCGCTGGCACTGCTTTACAAGGGCTCCACCGGGGCGCTCTGCGTCCTTGCGGCCTACGGCTGGCCGGGGGCACGGGGCTTTGCCAAACTGCTGGCGTGGTTCTGGCTGCTGAACCTCCTCTTAACGGGCGCCGTGCTTTTGCCCGGGGCAGGTGCACAGGCCAACAATCTGAGCGTTTACCTTCCCCTCTCGCCGGGGGTCCTGCTGGTCTGTGCGGGCGCGGTATCCGGGGCAGTCCGGCTCATTCTGCACGCATTGGGCGGGCAGAGCGCCCCCTGCTTTGATGCAGTGCTGGAATTGGACGGGGCGGTTTTGCATCTCCGGGCCTTTCACGACACGGGTTTTCTGGCGCAGGAGCCTCTTTCCGGGCGGGCGGTGGTGCTGGTGCGGTATCCGGCGGTGAAGGCCGCTCTGCCGCCGATGCTGTGCACCTATCTGGAGGCGGCGCTTTCGGGTGCAGGCGCGCTGCCGCAGCCGGAATGGGGCGTGCGTTTTGTCCCCTGCGACACCGTGGCGGGGCACTGCCTGCTGCCTGCGGTGCCCGCAACGGCTTTGCGCTGGCGGGAAAACGGCCGCTCCCAGACCCAACGGGGGCTTTATGCGGCCTTTTGTGATACGCCGCCCCCGCCCAACGGGTGGGAGATGCTGATCGGGTTTTAGGAGGTTTTTATGCTGCGACAGATCCAAACGTTTTTGCTGCGCCTGTGGCGGGCGCTGGCCTGCCCGGGCGGGGTACATTACATTGCGGGGGCACCCAGCCTGCCGCCGCCGCTGACGCCGGAAGAGGAAAAACAGCTGCTGGCCCAAATGCAGGCGGGCGATGCGACCGCCCGGGACGCCCTCATCACCCACAACCTGCGACTGGTGGTCTACCTGGCCAAAAAATACGAGAGCAGCGGCGTGCCCAGCGAGGACATGATCTCCATCGGCACCATCGGGCTCATCAAGGCCGTGAACACCTTCACGCCGGAGCGGAACATCAAGCTGGCCACCTACGCCAGCCGGTGCATCGGCAACGAGATCCTGATGTACCTGCGCAAGAGCTCCAACCGGCGGCAGGAGGCCAGCATCGATGAGCCTCTGAACATCGACGGCGACGGCAACGAGCTGCTGCTCTCGGACGTTTTGAGCAGCGACGAAAACCAGGTGGGGCAGCGGCTGGAGCAGGACGCCGAGCGGGCCACCCTGCGGCGCTCGGTGGAGCGGCTGACGCCCCGGGAGCGGCAGATCATGGAGCTGCGGTTTGGTCTGGTGGACGGCGTAGAGCGCACCCAGAAGGAAGCCGCCGACGCCATCGGCATCAGCCAGAGCTATATCTCCCGGCTGGAAAAGCGGATCATCCGCGATCTGCGCAAGCAGCTGGAAGAGACGTGATGCGGCTCAGTTCTTAGCTCCCTCTTTGGGGGAGCTGGCGCGTCAGCGCCTGAGAGGGCGAGGCTGCTAAAAATTTCTTCGCATTCTTTTCTCCCCTGCTGCCCATACTCCCGGTGAAGTTCAAACGACCGGGAGGGAACGGGGATGTACAACAAAGTGGAGCTCTGCGGTGTGAACACGGCGGAGCTGCCGGTGCTGAGCGAGCAGGAAAAGCACCGGCTGCTTACCCGGGCGCGGGCCGGAGACGCCGCCGCCCGCCAGAGCATGATCGAGGGCAACCTGCGGCTGGTGCTCAGTGTGGTGCAGCGGTTCGCCCAGCGGGGCGAGAACCTCGACGACCTGTTTCAGGTGGGCTGCATCGGGCTCATCAAGGCCATCGACAACTTTGACCCTGCCCAGAAGGTGCGGTTTTCCACCTACGGCGTGCCCATGATCATCGGGGAGATCCGGCGGTTTCTGCGGGACAACAACGCCCTGCGGGTGAGCCGCAGCCTGCGTGACACCGCCTACCGCGCCATGCAGGCCCGGGAACAGCTGGAAAAAGAGCTGGGGCGGGAGCCCACGGTGGAGCAGATCGCGCAGAAGGCCGGGATACCGCGCCGGGAGGTGGCGGCGGCGCTGGAATCCGTGGTGGAGCCCATCAGCCTCGAAGAGCCCCTTTACACCGACGGCGGCGATGCCATGTACGTCATCGATCAGGTGCGGGACACCGACGGTGAGGACAGCTGGATCAGCGGGCTGGAGTTCCGGCAGACGGTGGCCGCGCTGACGCCCCGGGAGAAGAAGATCATGGAGCTGCGGTACCTGCAGGGCAAGACCCAGATGGAGGTGGCCCGGGAGATCGGCATCAGCCAGGCCCAGGTCAGCCGACTGGAAAAGGCGGCGCTAGGGCAGTTCCACATCCAGCGGTGACAAAGCAAGCGTCAAAAGCGGCGTGCAGGGCCTTTTCAGGGGCTTCTGCACGCCGCTTGTTTCTTATAATAGGTGTCTATACTTTTTCCGGGTGGCCGCACCGCCCCGCAGGTGGCGCTCGGCCTTGTTCCGGGCCAGCACCGCCTGCACCTGCGCAAACAGCCCCGGGCTGACGGAACGCAGCCGGGTGGAAACGTCCTTGTGGACGGTGGATTTGCTGCACCCAAAGGCCTGCGCCGCCGCCCGTACCGTGGCCCCATGGGCCGCAATGTATTCTCCCAGCCGCACCGCACGCTGCTCTGGATCTCCTTTCATACGCCGTCCCTCCCGCGCCGTTCTCCTTACCAGAATCTATGCGCCGGCCGGGGCCGATATGCCGCCCGGGGGCTTGACTTTTGGCCGCGGCCGGGACTATACTGTGTGCGGACATGAAAACAGGGGCGCCGAAAGGCTGAGATCTGCCGTTTGCAGAGTACCCTAAAACCTGATCCGGGTAATGCCGGCGTAGGGAGTTGAGCCCGGGCGCCTGCTTTCATACAAAGTGGGTGCCTTTTGTTTTTGTGTACTACTATCAAGAGAAGAGGAATCTTCATGTCAAACTCTTATTCCAAGACCCGCATTCTGGTGGAATGCGCCCTGATGATCGCCATTGGCACGGTGCTGTCCAACATCAAGATCTTCACCATGCCCAACGGCGGCTCTGTCACCCTGCTGAGCATGCTGCCCTTTGTGCTGGTCTCCTTCCGCCACGGCGTCAAGTGGGGCCTGTTCACCGGCCTTGTCAACGGCTGCCTGCAGATGCTGCTGGGCTTCTGGGCTCCCCCGACGCCCACCTTCCTGTATTTTCTGGGCGAGGTGCTGCTGGACTACCTGGTGGCCTTTATGGCGCTGGGCACTGCCGAGCTGTTTGCCCGTCCCTTCAAGAACCGTATGGTCGGCGTGGCCGTGGGCACTGCCGTTGCAGGCTTCCTGCGGTTTCTGTGCAGCTTTCTCTCCGGCGTGCTGGTCTGGGGCAACCTCAGCGACGGCCTGAGCGCCTGGACCTACAGCCTGGGGTATAACGCCAGCTATATGCTGCCCGAGACCCTCCTCACCGTCGTCGGTGCGGTGCTGCTCATCCGGGTGGCTCCCCAGATCTTCGACCGCCAGTACACAAAGGCCTAAAGCGCCCCGCAAAATTATTTTGAAAAAACAGTTGACAAATCCCCCTCGGGCTGATATAATCACTAACGTCGTCAGGGACGACAGCCCACAAGACCCGATTCATGGGGGATTAGCTCAGCTGGGAGAGCGCTTGCATGGCATGCAAGAGGTCAGCGGTTCGATCCCGCTATTCTCCACCAAAAAAGCACTGCACGAGGTTCGTGCGGTGCTTTTCTTTTGCCCGGGGGCGGTTTTTACGGCTGCCGGAGCAGGCAGCCGTAAAATTTCGGTCGTTCTTTGTTACCAAACTGAGATTTTTTTCACAGTTTTTTCAAAAATTAATGGTTTCTTAAAAAATGTCCTCTTGAAGAAACCGTCATATTGTGTTATACTACACCCAAGCTTTAGGAGATTTGCAACGACCTCCCAAAGCGGCAACATGATCAAAGGGTAGGCGCTCCCTTCTTTTTGATAAGCAGCTTGGCCTCTGCTTTGCCCGGTTTCTGCATCAGGGCAGGGCAAAGCAGAGGGCTCTGCGGCTGCTTTTTGAGCGGCCTTTCGCCTTTGTTCCTTTGTCAAAACCAGCATCCTTTCGAAAAAGCTCTTGCGAAAGTTGGAAGAGCATGGTAGAATAGGACTGTTGTTTTGAAATAGAGTCCAGATAAAAGGAAGCATCTATGCGTTATACCTACGTCCGGCAGCATGACACGACCGACTGTGCCGCTGCCAGCCTCGCAATGGTGTGCCTCCATTACAAAAAAGAGATCACCATCACCCGCTTGCGCGACATGATGGGCACTGACCTGAAAGGCACAAACCTGACTGGTCTGCAGAAAGCCGCCAACGAGCTGGGATTTGACACAGCGGCGGTGCGCGTAGACCGCGAAAACTTTTTAAGCGACTTCACACTTCCCTGCATCGCGCAGGTCATTACGGACCAGGGTCTGGCCCACTTCGTGGTCATCTTCAAAAAGACGACCATCAAGGACGACAACGCCCGCCGCAAGCACATCCGCGAGCAGGAAAAGCTCAAAGCAGACGAGACCAAAAAGTACAAGTGCAAGGATTACGTCGTCATCGGCGACCCGGCCAACGAACTGAAAAAGATCTCTCTCGATGAGTTCTACAAAAACTTCACGGGCGTGATGCTGCTGATGAACCCCACCTCGGAGTTCAAAGGCGGCAAAGAAAAACAGGGCAGCATGTTCAAGCGATATGTCAACCTGCTGTGGCCCCAGAAGAAACTCTTTATTTACGCTATTGCCAGCTCCGTCATCCTGACGATTTTGGGCATCGCATCCTCGATGTTCAACAAGATCCTGATGGATGAGATCCTACCATACGGATTAAGGAGCTTACTCATTTCGATGATCCTGGTGTTCAGCATCGTGAGCATCACGAGCACACTGATCGGCACCGTCCGTCAGTGGATCCTGATCCACCTGTCCATCAAGATCGACATTCCTTTGATGCTGGGATACTTCGGGCATGTCTACAAGCTGCCCATGAAGTTCTTTGCAACTCGCAAGACCGGCGAGATCACCACGCGTTATTCGGACGCTTCCACCATCAAATCCGTCTTCACCAGCATTGCGCTGAGTGTCGTCATGGATATCGTGATGGCGGTGGCAACGGGCATCGTCCTGTTCCGCATGAACGCAACACTGTTCTCCATCTCCGTCTTCACCCTTCTGCTGAGTCTGCTGCTTGTCATCATTTATAAGCAGCCCTACAAGCGGATCAACGAAGAGACGATGCAGCAGTCGGCCGTCCTCAACAGCCAGATGATCGAGAGCCTCCGCGGCATCGAGACCGTCAAGTGCAATGCCAATGAGGACCGCGAGCTGGAGGCCTTGGAGCGCGAGTACATCAAGAGCCTGAAGATCAGCATCCGTTCGAGCAAGATCAGCACGGGACAGTCTCTGTTCTCTGCTTTGATCTCTACCATTCTGGGCATGGTCACCTCTTATGTGGGCATCATGCAGGTTTTGAATGGCAATATGACGCTGGGCAGCTACATGGCGTTCAGCACCCTATCCGGCTACTTCACCTCCCCTGTCAGCGACCTGATTTCGATGCAGATGTCGATCCAGGAAGCGCAGATCTCGATGAAGCGTCTGACGGAGATCATGGACTATGAATCCGAGCAGAAAGACGACCACGAGTACACCGAGATGGAGCAGATCGACGGCGACATTGAGTTCAAGGATGTCACCTTCCGCTATGGCAGTCGTTCCCCTGCTTTGAACCACGTCTCCTTCACCATCCCGAAGGGCAAGAAGGTGGCTCTGGTGGGCCAGAGCGGCAGCGGCAAATCCACCATCACCAAGCTCCTGCTCAAGTATTACGAGCCGGAAAGCGGTGAGATCGACGTCAACGGCGTCAATCTGGATGAGTACAGCAATCAATCGGTCCGCCGTGCCATCGCTTATGTGCCGCAGAACGTGGAGCTGTTCAGCAAGACCCTCTACGACAACATCCGCATCTCGAAACCCGATGCAACGCTGGACGAGGTCAAGGCTGCTGCCAAAAAGGCAGACGCCCACGAATTTATCCGCAAACTCCCGCTGCAATACAACACCTATCTGGAGGAAGCCGGCAACGGTCTTTCGGGCGGTGAAAAGCAGCGCATTGCCATGGCTCGTGCCTTTTTGAAGGATGCGAACCTGTATATCCTTGACGAAGCAACGAGCAGCCTCGATTTTGGTACCGAAAATACCATCTTCGATATGATCTACAATCAGCTGGCTGACCGCTCGATGCTGATCGTGGCCCACCGTCTCTCCACCGTCCGCGATTGTGACCTGATCCTGGTCATGGACCACGGCGAGATCGTAGAGCGCGGCACCCACGACGAGCTGCTGGCAAAGCAGGGCAAGTATTACGAGCTCTGGAACCTGCAGCAGGGCATCTTCCGCCGCAAGAAGGAAGCGCCCGCCCCGGCTCCTACCGCTGTCACCGAAGAAGACGACGACGGCGATGAGGCCATGACTTATTAAGTTGCAACTGAGTGCGCACTCAGTTACATAAAATGGTTATTCAATGGATGCGCATCCGGCGAAGACCGAAAACGAAATTTGATTCAATCATTTGAAGGGAGTAATTCATTATGATGATGCCTGCAAACTTCTCTGCTATCGCAGAGTCCGAGATGACCTATGTTGTTGGTGGCGGCCTGATCGACGCTCTGGGCGCTGTTACCGCTCCTATCTGGAACGCTGACAATGTCAAGACCTTCAACACCAACCTGGTGACCATCGTTGGCAACTCTTATGTTTCCAAGGTTATCGGTGGTACTCTGGGCACTATCTTCAAGGGTGATTACCTGGTGAAGGTTGGCGAGGGTGATGATGCTAAGCGCAACACCGTCTTCGGCAAGAACAAGGGTCTGTGGAACGCTCTGGATCCCAACGGCGATGCTGAGACCAACGGTTTCAACAAGTTCCTGCAGGGTGTCGGCGCTCTGGCTGCTGTCTACACTCTGGGCACCTCCAAGACCAAGAGCTTCGTTGCTGAGAATGTCATCGGCGTCAAGGATGGCGCGGCCAAGACTCTGTAATTAGTACAGAAAACTAAATAGTTGGTGTATTGCATTTGCACCGCCCTACTTTGTAGGGCGAGGTAGATGATAATGCCTCGCTATGGTGTGCCAGGAGGCGTGAGCCTTCTGGCACACTTTCTATTTGTGTACAATTTTTGTACGCAGGTTGCCTATTACGTTTGTAATAGGTGATCGCAGACGGAAAACGCTCTTTGCCTTTTACCATTGGCCGTTTTCCGATTCCGATTGCCTATTACACCCTCCCCTTTCGGAGGTAAATTTTCAGAAAACAGGTGGATACTATGAGAGAGATTCAAATTGCAGCAAACAAGACCCTGAAGCTGACCAATGTGCTGGCCCGCAAGATCGAAGCAGAGGAGTTTGCCAACCTGCAGATCGTGCTGACCCAGATGCAGAACTTTATGAAGAGCAACAACGCCCAGCCCATTGGCCCCATGATCCAGTGCATCAAGGTCCCCTCCGGCCCCAACCCCCAGCCGGAGGTGTACATGATGCAGCAGACCACCCAGCTCATCCCGCGGATGGAGCCGGGCTACACCCAGGACGCCGTGATGCGGGCCAAGGGCTGCCTGTACGCCCACTACACCGGCCCCATGAGCCAGAGCGGTCTGGCCAGCCAGAAGCTGAACATCTACGCCTTTGAGAACGAGATCGAGCTGAACGGCAACGTCTACACCATTTTCGTCAATCAGGACGACGACGACGCCATCGTGGACGTTTTTATGGAGACCAAGTAATATGACAAAAACCACCCACATCTACAACCTCAACGAGCTGCAGGACCGCCGCATCATGATGGACAAGAAGCTGCCGCCCTATGGCTACGCTCTGATCATCCTGACCGGCTTCCTCATGGTGTACCTGCTGCTGTGGAGCACCAAGAACTACCGCACCTACGTCAGCCAGTCCACAGGCACGGTGCAGGCCGCCAATAAGACCTACATCATGTCCAGCTACTCCGGCGCCATCACCGAGCTGAACGTCTCCGAGGGCAGCTATGTCAACGAGGGCGACCTGCTGGCCCACATCAAGAGCACCGACCTGGATATGCAGACCGACAGCTACGAGAGCCAGCTGGCCATCTACAAAAAGCAGAAGAGCCAGTACGAGAAGCTGCTGAAATCCATCCAGGATGACAAGAACTACTTCAGCGAGACCGACCCCGACGACCAGCCCTACTACTACCAGTACGAGAGCTACAAGAGCCAGGTGGCCCAGAGCGCCTTTGACGCCTCCCCCTACCAGGCGGCTGGCTACTCGGAGGAGCAGATCCAGGCCCTGATGGAGCAGAACCAGAGCACCGTGGAGAACCTCTACTACTCTACGCTGCAGACCATCTCCTCCAACCTGACCTCCATCCAGACCAACATCGACAATCTCCAGAGCCAGCTGGACGCTTTGAATACCGGCGCCAACGACTACTACATCTATGCCCCCACCTCCGGCGTCATCCACATGGACACGCCCTACAAGGTGGGCATGGTGCTGAGCGCGGGTTCCCCCCTGGCCACCGTTGCCAGTGAGAACAGCGATCTGGAAGTGGTGGCTTACTGCACCGTCAGCGACCGCCCGCTCATCCATCTGGGCGACCCCTGCAAGATCGCCATCACCGGCCTGTCGGAGTACTCCTACGGCAATCTGACCGGCACCGTCACCAGCATCGACAGCGACGTAACGGCCAGCACCTCCGGCTCCTACTACAAAATGACCATCAAACCCGACAGCACCTATGTCGTCAGCAACAGCGGCGATAAGGTGGACCTGTCCAACGGTATGAGCGTCACGGCCCGTGTTGAGTACGACCAGCTGACCTATTTTGAATATGCGATGGAAGCTTTGGGCGTCATGTTCCGCTAAGTTTTCCCCGCCAACACGCCCAAAGAGGTACGAAGAATGAAACTGAACCCCAAACAGCTGGCGGTCTGCGCCGCGCTGGTCGGTCTTTTGACCGTGTGCGCCGCCCTGCCTGCCTCTGCCGCCGGCCCGCTGCATGCGGCCGCTGCCATCGCCCTGCCCACTCTCCCCTGGTCCAGCGTGGAGGTGGAGAGCATCGAGCCCGGTGATTACGCCGCCTCCATGACGGTGGGCACGGCTCAGCAGCTTTCCCCGGTCATCCAGCCCAGCAAGGCCGCCAAGCGCGCCAACGTGAGCTTTGTGTCCGATAACCCCAACATCATTTCGGTCACGTCCGACGGCGTGGCGCAGGCCGTGGGCCTGGGCACCGCCCATGTGGCCGCCACCGTGGACGACCAGAGCTGCCTGTACACCATCACTTCCACGCCGGATGAATCCATGATCGTCACCGAGATGGACATCACGCTGGCTTCCAATACCATCGCTGTGGGCGACACCACTTCCCTCTCGCTGGCTGTGCTGCCCACCAGCGCCGCCAACTATGCGGATGTGAGCCTGACCTCCTCCAACGAGAAGGTGGCCACCGTCAACAGCTTTGGCAAGGTGACGGGCGTGGGCGTGGGCACGGCCACCATCACCGCCACCAGCGGCAGCGTGAGCTGCTCGGCCACCATCAAGGTGGTCAACGCCAGCTCCGGCACGGCAACCGCTCAGTCCTTGAGCCTGAACACCAACTATGTGGTGCTGAAACCCGGCTCCAGCAAGACCATCACCGGCAAGGTGACCCCCTCCTCCGCCTCTCAGGCCCTGACCTTCAAGTCCGGCGACACCAAGGTCGCTACGGTCAGCGCAGGCGGCGTCATCACCGGCGTGGCCACCGGCGCCACCTCCGTCGTTGTCTCCAACGGCACGGCCTCCTCCTCTGTGACCGTCATCGTCAACCGCACCGCTTCTTCCTCCGGCAGCGAGGGCAGCACAGACGGCAGCGAGACCCCTGATGCAGCCACCACCGACCCTGTGGCCCAGGCCATCACTGCGGCCGAGGGCAGCGAGGTGGTGCTGACGCAGGCCGAGGCCCCCCTCCTCTCTGCGGAAGCCCTCAACGCCCTGCGCACCAGCGGCAAGACGCTGGTGGTAAACGGCAGCGGCTACACCATCCGCCTGGCCGCCGAGGATGTCAAGAACACCTCCGCCACGCTGGACACCGCCCTCACCTTTGCTGCGGACGAGAAGGGCCTGCGGTTCACCCTGAACAACAGCCAGCCCCTGCCCGGCACGGTGCAGCTGACCATGACGGACGAGAACGCCGCTTACAGCCGCCTGTATCTCTACAACACCATCGGCCAGAAGTGGCAGTTCCTCAACGCCTACACCAACCACACCCTGAAGGCCGACACGGCCGGCGACTACCTGCTGACCAACGAAAACCTCCGCTTCGACAACATGGATTGGACCTTCTTCATCGCGGGCGGCGTGGTCATGGTGGGCATCGCGGTGGCCTACATCGTCGTTAAAAAACGCTACTGGTTCTGGTAAGCGTTTCGGTCGGAAGGCCCCTGCCCCCTCTCTTTCTGAAAAAGCATAAAAAACGCCCCGTCTGTAATGCCTCTGGGAGGCTTGCAGACGGGGTGTTTGTGTTTCAGGAACGTTTATTCAACGGTGACGCTCTTGGCCAGATTGCGGGGCTTATCGACGTCGCAGCCGCGCAGGACGGCCATATAGTAAGCAAACAGCTGCAGCGGCACGATGAGCTGCAGGGGCATCAGCAGGTCCTCGTATTCATCCAATCGGACGATATAGTCCGCAATGCCCTCGGGCACCACGGCATCCCGGGTGGTAAAGAGGAGGACCCGGGCACCACGGCTCTTGGTCTCCTTGGCGTTGGAGAGGGTCTTCTCGTACACCTGTTTCTGGGTGGCCAGCGCAATGACGGGCACTCCATCGGTGATGAGGCTGATGGTGCCGTGCTTGAGCTCGCCCGCCGCGTAGGCGTCCGAGTGGACGTAGCTGATCTCTTTCAGCTTCAGGCTGCCCTCCAGCGAGAGCGAATAGTCGAACCCGCGCCCGATGAAGAAGCAGCTCTGGGTGTTGACGAAGCGGCTGGCAAGATACTGGATCTGCTCACAGTCGTCGAGGCGGGGCTTGATGACCTCCCCTGCCCGCAGCAGCTCGGCGGTCAGGCGTTTGATCTCGGCCTCGGTCTGCCTGCCCTTGGCGTAGGCCAGCCGGAAGGCGAACAGGTACAGCACACACATCTGCACCATATAGGCTTTGGTGGAAGCCACAGCGATCTCGGGGCCTGCGTAGGTGTAAAGGACGTAATCCGCCGCCCGGGCGATGGAGCTGCCCACCACGTTGACGATGGCCAGCACCGGCACGCCCCGGCTCTTGGCCAGCTTGAGGGCCGCCAGCGTATCGCTGGTCTCGCCCGACTGGCTGATGATGACCACAAGGTCATTCGGGTTTAGGATGGGGTCGCGGTAGCGGAACTCGCTGGCAATGTCCACCTCGGCAGGGACGCGGGCCAGTGCTTCAATGGCGGCTTTGCCCACCATGCCCGCGTGCATGGCCGTGCCGCAGCCCACAAGGTGCACGGTGCCGATCTGTGCCAGCCGCTCGTCGGTGAGCGCCGGGATGCGTAAATCGGGCATCCCGTTCTCCACCCGGGGGCTGACGGTGGCCGTGATGGCGGTGGGCTGCTCGTTGATCTCCTTGAGCATGAAGTGGGGGTAGCCGCCCTTCTCGGCCGCCTCCTGATCCCAATCGGCAGTGAGGCGCGGGCGCTCCACCGGCTCGCCAAAGGCATCGTAGAAGCGGATGCCGCCGGCTTCCACCACGGCCAGGTCGCCCTCCTCCAAAACGCTGTAATCCCGGGTATATTTCAGCAGGGCGGGGATATCGGAGGCCACAAAGTTCTCCCCTTCGCCCCAGCCCACGATGAGGGGGCTTTCTTTTTTCACGGCAAAAATGGTCTCGGGGAAATCCCGGAACAGCACGGCCAGCGCATAGCTGCCCCGCACCATGCCCAGTGCCTCGTGCAAAGCCTGCAGCGGCTCGCCGTGGTAGCAGCTGTCGATGAGCTTGACGAGGACCTCCGTGTCCGTCTCGCTCTCAAAGGTATAGCCCTTCGCGGCCAGTTTTTCCTTCAGGATGCCGTAGTTTTCAATGATGCCGTTGTGGACGATGCTCACCCGAGGGGTGGAATGGGGGTGGCTGTTCACATCGCTGGGCTCGCCGTGGGTGGCCCAGCGGGTGTGCCCGATGCCGCAGAAGCTCTCGCTCAGGCGCTGCAGCGCCAGCTTTTCCCGCAGCTTTGCCAGCCGCCCCTTGCTTTTGACCACCCGGATGCCGCCTTCCATGGCCAGGGCCACCCCGGCGGAATCGTACCCGCGGTACTCCAGTTTCTCCAAACCATCCAGCAGCACATCCTGTGCGCTGCGCTTGCCCGTATAGCCTACAATGCCACACATACAAAACACCTCCATGCCGACAGGGCGGACGGCGCAAGATGGGCGCACTTCCCCTGTCAGCTTTCTCTTTCAGTCTATGTTCTTGTATGGCTTTCTTTGAGGGGATCTGTTGCGGTATTGCTGCCGTTTTTTGCCCCTCTCTGCGGCTGGTATAGCCAGCGGGCCCCATGGGCCTGCATCAGCCGGAGAAACATCCGCCGAAATGTTCGATGATTCCTCTCCTCGTCACCCTCGCGGCTGTCACCCGCGTGGCCCGGCGCTTTGCGTCAACTGGTGGTACACATTCCTTCTTTCGGTAAAATTCACTCCCCCAGTCTGCTTCGCAGACAGCCCCCTCAAAGAGGGGGCCTTTTCGCACCGCCCAAAGCCTCCCTCCTTGAGGGAGGTGGCATTGCAAAGCAATGACGGAAGGAGTTTAACGCCCCAGCATCTTGTGGAGCCTTGGCTGCCACAGGATGCGGTAGATCTGCAGCAGATTGTGCAGGGCACGGTCGTACAGCAAAAAGGCCACATTGCCCATGGCCAAAGTAGTCAGGGAGACGGCCAGGGCCGTGGCCTTCAGGTCCTGCGAGATGCTGCCGCCCGGCACCAGCAGCAGCACCAGCCCATACAGCAGCAGGATGCTGCCGTTGCACAGGGCCAGCTTGGCTGCCCCCCGCAGCAAAGCCGGGCGGATGTGCTCGAACCGGGGCTTGACCAGCGGGTAATACCCCAGCAGGAACACAAAGGTCAGCGCCTCCTCCTTATCCGGCACAAACAGCAGCGCCAACACGCTGACGGCCCCGTAGGCCGTCCACGCCATGGTCTTGCCGCACTCCATGCAGACGGTGGCGATGAGGAAGCTTGCCACCGCCGGGGCGATGAACATCAACACCGGGATGACGGCCCCCAGCAGCATCAATGCGACGCTGAGGGCCGCTGCCATGCCGCAGTAGGCCATGGCCCAGCTTTTGCGGCCCTTCATGGCAGCTCCCAGGTCACGGGTGCACCGCCCTGGTCCAGCGGGTCCACCGCGTGGCGGAGGCCCAGGATGATGATGTTGTCCAGCAGGCTGTGGTTCAGCTTGATGTCCAAAAGGTTGTACGCCCGCACCAGATCGTTGGCGGCAGCCAGCGCCTGCCGCTGGGCGTTTTTCACAGCGGCTTCCTTGGTGGTGATGCCATTGACAAGGAAAACGTTGTAGCGGCTCCGCAGCTTATCGCGCAAAAAGCTTTCAGCCTTATCCATGAGGTAGGCCGCACGGCCGATGCAGCAGCCGATGTGCCGCATGCTCTTGCGCTGGCCGGGGTCGTCGGTGGCCAGCGTAGAGTACAGCGCACCGTACAGGTTGCTCTTGGGCTCCGCGGCGAGGGTGTAGTTGGCGGAGTGCAGGGTCATCTGGACATCGGCCTGATCCCGCTCCTGGATGAAGATGCGCTCCAGCGCGGGGTTCTCCGCAGCCGCCTTCTGGTATGCCCGGCGGAGGAAGAGTCGGTCCTTCACCCGTCGGACCTTTTTGTACAGCGGCAGGTCGGCCCACTGTGCGTCCTGCAGGCGGTGCCAGCCCAGCAGCACCTCCACCTGAGCCGCCAGACGGATGCCCTGGGTCTGGCACATCATGGGCTTCCACAGCAGGGTGCCCGGCACCCGCATGGTCTTGCAGGTGGCATCGCGGCCCGCCAGACTGTCGGCCAGGATGGCAAACAGCACACCGTTGTACCGCAGGCGGCAGCAGGAATAGAGGCCGTAGGTGGTGTACAGCTGGCGGCGCACCCCCCGCAGATACCACTGGTAGGTGTTGTAATCGCGGATGGTCAGCTCCGGGATATAAGGGCGCATCCGTCCGTTCATCTGCCACATACCGCCGCTGCACTCCTTTCCTGTCGATTCCGGCGCATTTCGCCCGGTTTTACTCAATAAGGTTAGTATAATCGATTTTGCGCCCGGGTTCAACACCCCGAATGTAAAATAATTCGGAACAAAAAACGCACCGGGCGTTTTACCCGATGCGTCGCACCTTTACTTCTTCTCAAATCTGGGGGCCGTGGTGCGCTTGCCGTCAAAGCCCTGCTTGGGCATGGGCTTTGCGGGCCGGTTCTCGGACTTGGGGGCGTTGTAATACATATACAGCTGGCAGGGGATCATGCCGTTATACATCTTGCGGCGCTTGTTGGCCCGCTTGCCGTAGTGGTGCTCAAAGTCCATATCGGCGGTGATGGCGTACACGCCCGCGCAGGGGTGGGCCTCCATCTGCTGGCCGAGGGTGCGGGCCAGCTTGGCTGCGCCCTCAATGGTGCTCATCCGCTCGCCGTACGGGGGGTTGGTCAGGACGATGGCCTCGGGCCGGGCCGCAAAATCGGCCACGTCGGCCACCTCAAAGTGGCAGCGCTTTTCCACGCCCGCCAGCTTGGCGTTGGCGTTGGCCAGAGCCACGGCGGCGGGGTCGATGTCGTAGCCAAAGGCCTCAAAGCCCACGTCCAGCTTGGACTCGGCCAGTGCTTTCTGGCGCTGCTCGGCCCAGACGGAGGCGGGCACGAAGCTGTAGCGCTCGGCGGCAAAGCGGCGCTTGAGGCCGGGGGCGATGTTCA
>RKCM01000149.1 GCA_014858325.1 Oscillospiraceae bacterium
CCCGGACGGAATCCGTCACACAGCTGTAGACGTCCAGATCCAGCCCCACCTCGCCCTGGAGTTTCAGATCGCTGATATCCCGGCATTTGAGGTAAAATTTCCGGTCCGTCATGACCTCCAGCCGCCGGTTGGCCTCATGGATGATGGCCTGGAAATACCGTCTCTGGACATAGGTCTGGAAATCCAGCCCTGCGGCCTGGCGGCGTTTTCCGTTGGCGGTCCTGTCAAGCCGCCCTACCATACCGTAGGTTTCCGTCAGTTCCTCCCGTTTTTTCAGAAGAACTGCGATCTCTTTTGCGGCGGCCTCATTTTTCCGATAAAGATGGTCCAGCTCCCGCTCTTCCTCCTCCAGAGATTCTTTCCGTTCTTTCAACTCTGAAAGAGTCTCCGGCAGGATTCCCTTCTTCTCCTCCGCTTCCAGAGCCTCTCTCAATCGGTTCTGCTCTTCCTTTTCGCTCTCAAGAGCTCCAAAGTGCCGGTTTCGTTCCCCCAGAAGCTGATCCAGACCGGGCAGCTCAACTGGCCCGTGCCGCTGCTGGCCGGTGCCGGTGCGGTGCTGATGGCAGTGGGCATCATGCTGAACAGGAGAAAGGACGACCATGCGTAAACCTTCCCTTGGCACGGTCTGCATCGTGCTGGGCGTGCTGCTGATGCTGGCGGCGGGCGGACTGTACGCCTACAACCGCTATGAGGATGCCCACGCCGGGGCCGAAGCGCAGACCGTCGTGCAAGACCTGGAAGAAAAGGTCGTCGAAAAGACTGAGACCGTCGCCGAAAGCACCCCGGAAGAAATGACCGCCGAGCTGCCCTCGGTGTTCGTGGACGGGTACGATTACGTGGGCGTGCTCACCATCCCCGCACTGGACCTCCGCCTGCCGGTGATGCAGGATTGGAGCTATCCCAAACTGAAAATTGCCCCCTGCCGCCAGTACGGCTCCTCCCGCACCAACGATCTGGTGATCGCGGCGCACAACTACGAGACGCATTTCGGCAAGATCGGCACCCTCGCCGTGGGCGACGAGGTCCGCTTCACCGATATGGACGGCATCGACAATTATTACTCCGTGCAGAAGGTGGAGGTGCACGACCCCACCGACGTGGACGCCGTGAAAAACAGCGGCTATGATCTGGTGCTGTACACCTGCACCTACGGCGGCAAGACCCGCATCGTGGTCTTTTGCGACCGCGATTGACTGAACCATTCCCCGGATTCCATTCCCGCATACCCCCGCGCTGGTAGACGCCCAGCGCGGGGGATTTTTTGTTTGTATGGGGACGAACTCCTCCAGTCTCGCATTCGCTCGACAGCCCCCTCACAGAGGGGGCCTTTTGCTGCTGCCGAGAAGCAAAGCCTCCCTCCGTGAGGGAGGTGGCATCGCGTGAGCGATGACGGAAGGAGTGGGCATAAAATATGCCTCTGTGTCATACACTCTACAGAAAACCAAAGGGTGGGAGGCATGGGAGTATGTTTGTGGTCACACTGAAAAAAGCCGGGCTCCAAAAGGTGGGGGTGGGCATCGCCTGCTGTGCGCTGGTGGTGTTCAGCGCCATGCTGGGGCGGTACATCAGCGGGCGCAGCGTGGCGGCCGTGGCCGCTGCCAGCGGCAACCGCATCGAGAGCGCCCAGGACATCCAGACCTGGTTTACCGGCTACGGGCTGGAGGTGGACGGGGCCACCATCGCCGCCGATAAGGTCAAGATCCCCCGCAAATGGGACGACAGCTTTTCAGCCTTCAACGGGGTGGTGCAGCAAAGCGGCATGGACCTGACCCGCTACAAGGGCAAGACCGTGGAAAAATGGACGGCGCTGCTGCCCGCCGCCAGCAAGGGCGAGAGCAGCAGCTACGGCGTGCTGCTGGTGTATAAGAAAAAGGCCGTCGGGGCCTACCTGCTGGAAAAGCCCTCCGGCATCGTGACCGGGCTGAAGGACGCCCAGACTGCCATGGCCCTGCAGGAGGCGCAGGAGGTCTCGGGCGAGGATTTCAGCGGCGATTGGGGCGAGCGCCATGACGAGGAGCTGACGCAGAGCGGCGCCGGGCAGGCCGTGGAGACCAGCGGCGAGGACTTCAGCGGCGATTGGGGCGAGCGCCATGACGAGGAGCTGACGGGGAGCGAGAGCAGCGCCCAGCAGACCTCCGGCGAGCCCGAAAACCCGCTGCCACAGGCCGCCGCCTACACCGACCTGCCGCTGGACGCGGAGGGGTATCCTGTCGAGTAAAGGGCAATGTGGACAAAAGAATATCACAAAGAAAGAAAACTGTGCAAAAATGGTACTTTGGGTGTAAAATCCTATACGTTTTCACTAAAATTTTCACAAAAAAATCGGCATATTGGAAGGGTGCAAAAGGAACGGCTAAGGTTTATAATAAGAATAGAACCATCTCCTGGATGAGATGAGTAAGGAGAAAATGATTATGAAGGAATTCCAGTATACCGTGAAGGATGCCTGCGGCATCCACGCTCGTCCCGCCGGCCTGCTCGTGAAGGTGGCCAAGGGCTTTGCCAGCACCGCTACCCTGGAAAAGGACGGCAAGAGCTGTGACCTGCGCAAGCTGATGGCTCTGATGGGCATGGGCGTCAAGCAGGGCGATACCGTCACCGTGAAGGTGGAAGGCGACGACGAAGCCGCCGCTGCAGAAGCGATCCAGAAGTTCCTGAGCGAGAACGTCTGATCGCGCAACGTCGTGTGATGAGGGGCCCTCGCAAGTGCGTGCGGGGGCCTTTTTTGCACCGCAGAAACCGATGAAGGAAGAAGGAGTAGAACGATGCAGGTAGGCACCGGTAAAAGCATTCTCAATGGCATTGCCATCGGCAAGCTGAAGATCTATAAGAAAAAGGATACCGCCATTTCTGCCGCCCCGGTGGCGGACACCGCCGCTGAGGTGGAGCGCTTTGAAGCGGCCCGCGCCAAGGCCATCGACCAGCAGACCGCCCTCTACGAGAAGGCGCTGGCCGAGGCGGGCGAGGACATCGCCGAGGTGTTCAACATCCACGCCATGATGCTGGACGACGACGATTTTGTGGACGCCATCAAGGAGATCATCAACGGCCAGAAAAAGTGTGCCGAGTACGCCGTGAAGAAGGCGGGCGACAATCAGGCCGCCGTTTTTGCCGCCATGGATGACCCCTATCTGCAGGCCCGCAGCGCCGACGTCATCGACATCGCGCAGGCCATGCTGGACCTTTTGCAGGGGGTGGACAACGCCAGCCTGCAGGGCACCGAGCCCAGCATCCTGGTGGCCGAGGACCTGGCCCCCTCCGAGACGGTGCGGATGGATAAGAGCCTGCTGCTGGGCTTCATCACCCGGGAGGGCAGCTCCAACAGCCACACGGCCATTTTGGCCCGCAGCATGAACATCCCCGCCCTGATCCAGTGCAAGGAGATCCGGGACGACTGGGATGGCAAGCTGGCTGTGGTGGACGGCTACAACGCCTGCGTCTATGTGGACCCCACCCCTGATCTGCTGGCCAGCCTGAAAGCCCGCCAGCAGGAGGACCAGAAAAAGCAGGTCCTGCTCACCGAGCTCAAGGGCAAGCCCAACACCACGCTGGACGGCCGGACCGTGGACGTGTACGCCAACATCGGCGGCATGAGCGACGTGGGCGCGGTGCAGCAGAACGATGCGGGGGGCGTGGGCCTCTTCCGCACCGAGTTCGTCTACCTCAACTGCAAGGACTTCCCCACCGAGGAGTACCAGTTTGAGGCCTACAAGCAGGTGGTGGAGAGCCTGGCCCCCAAGAAGGTGGTGGTGCGCACCTGCGACATCGGCGCGGACAAGACCGTGGATTACATGAAGCTGGACCACGAGGAGAACCCGGCCCTGGGCTACCGTGCCATCCGCATCTGCCTGACCCGGAAGGATTTCTTCAAGACCCAGCTGCGGGCTTTGCTGCGGGCTTCGGCCTACGGCAACATGAGCATCATGTTCCCCATGATCACCAGCCTGCGGGAGCTGCAGGACGCCAAGGCCGTGCTGGACGAGTGCCGCGCCGAGCTGCGCGCCGCGGGCGTGCCCTTTGACGAAAAACTGCAGGTGGGCACCATGATCGAGACCCCGGCCGCCGTCCTCATCGCGGACGATCTGGCCGCCGAGTGCGATTTCTTCTCCATCGGCACCAACGACCTCACCCAGTACACCTGCGCGCTGGACCGCCAGAACGCCAAGCTGGAGCCCTTCTTTGACCCGCACCACCCGGCGGTGCTCAAGGCCATCCAGATGACCATTGAGGCGGGCCACCGCCACGGCATCTGGGTGGGCATCTGCGGCGAGCTGGGCGCGGACACCGCCCTCACCGAGACCTTCCTCCGCATGGGCGTGGATGAGCTCTCGATGAACGCCAAGAGCATCCTGCCCGTGCGCAAGATCGTCCGCAGCCTGGACCTGAGCAAGCCCTCGGTCAAGCACGTCTGATCTTTCCAAACACAGACCCCCGCCCCCGGCCCGGCAGCTGCTGCCCCGCCGGGGGCTTTTCTGCGGGAAAAATTCCGCAAAAATGCTTCAAAACCCTGCACCACCGTGTTATACTGGGGGCATCTCTTGGGAAGGAGAAGTTTTCATGACCCAATTTTTGATCCGTTGTTTTATCAAACACCCGGACGACGTGAAAAATGCCGCCGTCCGTACCGCATACGGCAATCTGGCCAGTCTGGTGGGGGTGGCCTGCAACCTGCTGCTCTGCCTGGGCAAGCTGACGGCGGGCACCCTGTTCGGCTCCATCGCCATCATGGCCGACGCTCTGAACAACCTCTCGGATGCTTCGTCCAATGTGGTCAGCCTCATCGGCTTCAAGCTGGCGGCCAAGGCCCCGGACGCGGAGCACCCCTACGGCCACGCCCGGTATGAGTATCTGGCGGGCCTTGTGGTCAGTGTGACGATCCTGGCCATCGGTTTTTCGCTGCTGAAGGAATCGGTGGTGAAGGTGCTGCACCCCACGCAGGTGGTCTTCAGCTGGCTGACGGTGGGCATCCTGGTGGTGTCCATCCTCGTCAAGCTCTGGATGAGCGGCTTCAACCGCACCGTGGGCCGGAAGATCGGCTCCGAGACCCTGATGGCGACCGCCGCCGACAGCCGCAACGATGTGCTGACCACCGGCGCGGTGCTGCTCTCCACCGTGCTGTGCAGCCTGACGGGCTACGGCATCATCGATGGCCTCATGGGCGTGGGGGTGGCGGCGTTCATCCTCTGGTCCGGCTGGGGGCTTGTGATGGATACCCTGAGCCCCCTGCTGGGCGAGAGCCCCAGCCCCGAGCTGGTGGAGCACATTGAGCAGACCGTGATGGGCTACCCCGGGGTGCTGGGGATGCACGATCTGATGGTGCACGATTACGGCCCGGGGCATCAGTTTGCATCGCTGCACATTGAGTTCCCGGCGGAGACCGACCCCCTCAAGGCCCACGACGTCATCGACAACATCGAGAACGCGTTCTGGAAAAAAGACCACCTGCAGGTGACGATCCACTATGACCCCATCGTCACCTCGGACGCCGTCGTGGGGGTGCTGCGGGCACGGCTGATGGAGCACGCCCGCCAGCTGGACCCCCAGATCTCGGTGCACGATCTGCGGGTGGTGCCCGGCGACAGCCACACCAACGTGCTGTTCGACCTGGTGTTCCCGGCAGGCTATACGGGGGACAAGGACCAGATGCTGGCCGAGATGTGCCGCTTTGTGACCGAACAGGACCCGAAATACAGCTGTGTCGTCAAGGTGGAGCAGAGCTATGCCTCCGCCCTGCCGGACAAAAAATAAAGCAAAAGGGGAAGTATTATGCTGAACGAAACCTACCGCGCCATGCTGGGCAAGAAGAGCGTCATCCGCGAGACTTTTATGTATGGCAAGCAGCGTGCCGCCGAGATCGGCTACGAGAACGTCTTCGATTACTCGCTGGGCAACCCCAGCGTGCCCTGCCCGCCCGCGTTTACCAAGGCCATGCAGGACCTGCTGGCCCACGAGGAGCCGGTAGATCTCCACGGCTACTGCCCCAGCCAGGGCGACCCGGGTTTCCGCACCGATGTGGCAGCGCATCTGGCCAAGACCTTTGGCCTGCCTTATACGCAGAAGCACATTTTCCCCACCACGGGGGCGGCCGGGGCCATTGCCCACGCCATCCGTGCCGTGACGAAGCCCGGCGACGAGGTGCTGACCTTTGCGCCTTATTTCCCGGAGTACGGCCCCTATGTGGCGGGCACCGGGGCACAGCTGAAGGTGGTGCCGCCCCAGGCGCCGAGCTTCCAGCCCAACCTTGACGCCTTTGCGCAGATGCTGACGGAAAACGTCACCTGCGTGCTCATCAACACCCCCAACAACCCCACCGGCGTGGTCTACTCCGCCCAGACGCTGACCCGGATGGCGGACATCCTGACGGAAAAGAGCGCAGCCTACGGCCACAACATCTTCCTCGTCAGCGACGAGCCCTACCGGGACATCGCCTTCGACGGCAAAAAGGTGCCCTACCCGGCGGCCTTCTACCCCCACACCCTGACCTGCTTCTCCTACTCCAAGAGCCTCAGCCTGCCCGGCGAGCGCCTTGGCTATGTGGCAGTGCGGCCCGGGTGCGAGGGCGAGGAGATTCTGGTGGACATGATGACCCAGATCTCCCGCTTTACCGGCCACAACTGCCCGCCCAGCATCATCCAGCGGGCCGTGAGCCGCTGCCAGGATGTGACCAGCGACCTCTCCGTCTACGAGACCAATATGAACCTGCTCTACGACAAGCTCACGGAGCTGGGCTTTGAGGTGGAGCGCCCCGGCGGCACCTTTTACATCTTCCCCAAAGCGCTGGAAGAGGACGCCAATGCCTTCTGCCAAAAGGCCCGGGAGTTCGACCTGCTGCTGGTGCCCAGCGACAGCTTTGGCGTGAAGGGCTATGTGCGGCTGGCCTACTGCATCGACACCGAGAAGGTAAAGCGCAGCCTGCCCGCACTGGAAAAGCTGGCAGCAGCTTATCAGTAACCTCTCAGACGCTGTGCGCCAGCTCCCCTATGATTCTTGCCTCTCCTATTAGGAGAGGTGTCTGCGAAGCAGACGGAGAGGTTTAGGCTAGGAGGCCGCTATGCAACACCCTCTTTCAGAATACCCCCGCCCTGCCATGCGGCGGGACAGCTATGAATGCCTGAACGGGCTCTGGCAATACGCGTTTACCAAGGCGGCGCAGTTCCCCACGGCGTGGGACGGCAGCATTTTGGTGCCCTACTCGCCCGAAGCAAAGGCTTCCGGCGTGGGGCGGACCCTGCAGCCCGGGGAGTGGCTGCACTACCACCGCACCTTTGCGCCCCCGGCGGGGCAGGGCGGGCGGGTGCTGCTCCACTTTGGGGCGGTGGACTACGCCTGTGCCGTGGAGGTGAACGGCCATCTGGTGGGCGGCCACCGGGGCGGCTACTGGCCCTTTGCGCTGGATGTGACCGAGGCGCTGAACGGCACCGGCCGCAACACCCTCTGGGTGGCGGTACAGGACCCAAGCGACACCGGCACCCAGGCCCGGGGCAAGCAGACGCTGCACCCCGGCGGGATGTTCTACCCGGCCCAGAGCGGCATCTGGCAGACCGTCTGGCTGGAGCGGGTGCCGGATAATTTCATCGAGACGCTGACGGTGACCCCGGATTACGACGCCGGAACGGTGACGGTGAAGGCCCATGTCAGCCAGCCCGGCGGGGCGAAAAACCTCTGGGCCGTGGTGCGGGCCGGGGGCGTGACCATCGCCGAGGACTGGGGCAGCGACGAGGCCGACCGGGACGGGGAAGTGACCCTGCAGATCCCGGAGGAGCAGTTCCGCCCGTGGAGCCCGGACCGCCCCTTCCTCTACGACCTCACCGTGGGCACCACGCAGGGGCAGGAGGAGGACTTTGACACGGTGCACAGCTACTTTGCTCTGCGCAAGTGGGAGACAAAGCCCGACGCCCGGGGCGTGCTGCGGTTTTTCCTCAACGACAAGCCCATTTTGCTGAACGGCCTGCTGGACCAGGGCTACTGGCCCGAGGGGCTTTACACCCCGCCCAGCGACGCGGCGCTGGTGCACGAGCTGGAACAGGTGAAAGAGCTGGGCTTCAATCTTCTGCGCAAGCACGCAAAGATCGAGCCGCAGCGGTGGTACTACCACTGCGATAAGCTGGGCCTCATCGTCTGGCAGGATATGGTGTACGGCGGCGCACCGCTGAAGCAGTGGTATGTGACCTACCTGACCAACGCGCTGCTGCCCCTGCTCCGCCGAACCCCGGACGGAAAGGCCTTTTGGGGCCTGCTGGGCCGCGAGAGCAAGGCCAGCCGGGAAGAATACGGGCAGGAGCTGGAAGCCACTGTGGACGCCCTGCGGGCCCACCCCTGCATCGGCTGCTGGGTGCCCTTCAACGAAGGGTGGGGGCAGTTTGACGCAAAGGCTGCCACGGCAAGGCTGCGGGCGCTGGACCCCGGCCGGCTGGTGGACGAGGCCAGCGGCTGGTATGACCAGGGCGGGGGAGACGTGGACTCCCGCCACAACTACTTCTACCCGCTGCGGGTGAGGCCCGGCGGGCGGGCCGTGGCCCTGAGCGAGTACGGCGGCATTGCCTGGCCCATGCCGGGCCACGAGCCCCCGGGCAGGACCTACGGCTACGGCACGGCCAAAGATAAGGCCGATCTGACGAAACGCTACAAAAAATTGCAGTTGAAAACCGTGCTGCCTCAGCTGAAAAACGGCCTTTCGGCCTTGGTATACACCCAGGTGAGCGATGTGGAGGACGAGGTGAACGGGCTGTTCACCTACGACCGCACGGCGCTCAAGCCCGATGCTTCCGCCGTCCGCTCCTGCAACGCCGCGCTGGCGGCGGAGTTTGCACGAATTACTTAAAATAATATTTTAACTTGATAACAAGAAAAACCAGAACTGTTGGCTGAATCAGCGATACAGTTCTGGTTTTTCTATTATCTGCAACAAATGGGAACTTGTCATTCCTTCTTGTTCTTTTCAATAGCACTAATAGTGCAAGCAAAACCTGTAATCATGGAAAGTAGTATTGCTCCACCCATTGCTTCGTTCATTCCAGCACCAAAGAAAAAACCGATTAACGCTGCAATTACCATAACAATGATTGAAATCATTGTTCTCATGATATATACCTCCATAAATTCTGAGTTGTTGAGCCGAGTATACCACATCCAGTGCGGCGATGCTATGGAAAACAGAAAATCCCCAAACCAATTGGTTTGAGGATGGCGGTTGGTGAAGTGAGACTGGGCGCTTACACTGCACGATGAATACCGAAAAAGGGCTCGACGGTGGATGCACTTCTTCCATGGACGCGCGCTTGTTTCAAACCATAATTTTTCCGCGCGACGGCTTCCACGAAAACACGGTCTTTTTCGGAGGCGTTGTAATAATCCACACCGAACCGCTTACAGGTCGTAAGCAGTTCGTCCAGCCACGACATCGTTTCGTCCGACATGGGCGAAAACGCAATATCCATATTGTATTCTTTCATCTGCGGTTCCCCCTTTCTTTTTAGAAAAGATACGAAGAAAAAATATCTTTGGCTGCCTGATCGGCGATCATAAAGGTCTTGGGGCCATCTGAATACAACGACGCAACCGGCCGTGCGCCAAAATCGCGGATATAATGCTGTTCCAGTTCGTCCGTCTTAGCTTCAAAAACGACTACGCCGTTGCAGTTGGCGTCAATGGAAAGCTGAATACCAAAGGCAATCATAGCCTTCCCGATGCCCTGATATTTCTTTTGCTTTGTCAAAGTGGGGTTGCTTTCGGGCTGGCTTTCAATATAGGCAATGTAGACGGCTACGCTTCCTTCTCGGATACGATAAGCACCTAATGCAAGAATTTCACCATCTTCGGTTTTAGCAACATACTTTTCCTTCTGGGGGTCAAGGATGAAATCGGTATTCCAGACGGTCTGCCAGCCGTTTTGCGTCGCATCCAAATCCGCTTTTGTGGCCGCATCGATTTCAATATCGACCTGTTTGCCAGTTGCGGACTCTATGACATAGTACTGCAAAAACATCGCTTTCGCCCCCTTTGATTCTATTATAACGAAAATACGGTGGATTTACAAGACTGTCTGATGACACTATAAGAGGATGTTCTTGTTGGGAGTGTGCCTGCCTCAAAGCCTGCTAGTTGCGTGTGATCTTATCTTATTTGTTCACGATCTTGGTCATGGGCAGCTTCTTCATGGCGGAGTCGCTGAGGTTATGCTCCATGGAAGCGCCGTAGGCGGCAAGGTCGTCCTTGAGCTGGGTGCTCTGCAGATCGCGGAGCACCTGGGTGCGGACGTCGTCCAGCGAGGCCACGGCCAGCGGGTCCAGACGCAGAGCAAGCATCATGGCGTAGCTGGAATACTGCACGGCGGCGGCCTGCCCGTAGGCAAGGCCACGGATGGTGTCGGCGGCACCGTCCTGGGTGAAGGTGGAGTCCAGCGTGGAAGCGCCCAGCAGCTCGGTCTGGACGTTGGTGTCGGAGGGGGTGCTGCCCAGCACGGCGTAGATGTCCGGCAGGGCGGCCTGAGCGGCGGCGTTCAGGGCACTGACCTGCTCCGAAGCACTCTCATTGGCGGCCAGATTGACGGCTGTGGCGGCCTGCTGGGCCAGCGTGAGCATCTGGGCCTTCTGGTCGTCGTCGGCAAAGGCGTAGGTGCTGGTGTTGTAGAGGGGGATGGTGCAGTAGGCCAGCTCTACCATGTTGTTTTCGAGGTGGGCGGTCAGGTCGGCATCGGAAACGGGGGTCTCGCCGTTTTCGCCGTAGACGAGGGAGAGCAGGTCATTGCTCTTGAGCAGGATGCGCTCAAAGAGCTTGACGGTCTCCAGCCCGATGCCGTTGGCCTTGTAGGTGTCGCCGTACTGGTCCATCAGCTGGGCGGCGTAGCTGTCGGCCTGCTGGGTCTCCTCCTCGGTCAACTCGCCGCCCAGCTCGGCAAAGCGGGTCTCCACGGCGGCGTAGGTCTCAAGGTTTTTCAGCGTCTCCCGGGCAACGTAATCGCGGACGGTGACGGCGTCCTCCCCCTCGGGGGTGATGGTGGCTTTGAGGAAGCCTTTCACATCGGCGGCATCCTGCTCGGAGGAAGCGAGGTCGGCGGCTTTCTGGTAGGCGTCGTACTGAGCCAGCAGGTAAAGGCCGGAGGGGATCTCGTAATCACCGATCTTGCCCACGGTATCCGGGGTGGAAAGGGTGCAGCCCGCCAGCGAGAAGACGAGGGCTGCGGCGCACAGCAGTGCAAGCAATTTGTTTTTCATAAACGTACTCCTAAATCGAATATAGTTTCTCTCTTTGCCAAAGGCTCCCCTGTTAGGGGAGCTGGCGAGCGAATGCGAGACGGAGAGGTTTAGCCCTTTTTGGCTAAAATATCCGACATGGCCGCCAGGATGCTTTGCAGCAGCTCCAGCGGCTTTTCGTCGGGCTGTAAGGTGACGGAGAGGTAGGGCTTAGCCCCGGCTCCGGCCGTGACGCGGCCGTTGAAGGCCACCAGCAGGCCCTTGATCATGGGCAGCTCCAGCGTCTCCACCTGCAGCAGCAGGGTGTCCTTTTTCTGGGTGACCTCGTACACGCCCACGGCGGCGGCCTGCACCCGCACCAGCGACACGTTGACGAGGTCGCTGACCGAGGGGGGCGGGTCGCCGTAGCGGTCGATGAGCTCGTCCAGCACGTCGGCGGCGTCCTCGGGGGTCTGGATGGCGGCAATGCGCTTGTAGGCCTCGATACGGCCCGGGCCGTCGGCGATGTATTTCTCCGGGATGAAGGCGTCCACCCGCAGGTCCACCAGACACTCGCTCTTGTCCCGCTGGATGGGCTCGCCCTTGACCCGGGCGATGGCCTGATTGAGCATCTTGACGTAGAGGTCGTAGCCCACGGCCTCCATGTGGCCGTGCTGGCTGTGGCCCAGAAGACTGCCCGCGCCGCGAATTTGCAGATCGCGCATGGCGATGCGGAAGCCGGAGCCGAAGGCCGTGAACTCCCGGATGGCGGAGAGCCGCTTCTGGGCGATGTCGGAGAGGGTCTTATCCCGCCGGAAGGTGAAATAGGCGTAGGCCTTACGGCCCGAGCGGCCCACCCGGCCCCGGATCTGGTACAGCTGGGCAAGGCCCATGCGGTCCGCATCCTCGATGATGAGGGTGTTGCAGTTGCGCACGTCGATGCCCGTCTCGATGAGGGTGGTGCAGACGAGGATGTCGATCTCGCCGTTCAGCAGGTGCTGCCACACCGGGTTCAGCTCGTCCTCGGTCATCTTGCCGTGGGCGATGCCCACCCGGGCCCCGGGCACCATCTGGCTGACATGGGCGGCGGTGGACTCGATGTTGTCCACCCGGTTGTGCAGGTAGTAGACCTGCCCGCCCCGAGCCAGCTCTTTTTTCATGGCTTCGGCCAGGATCACGTCGTTGTACTCCAAAACGAAGGTCTCCACGGGCTGGCGCTCAAAGGGCGGCTGCTCGATGGTGGAAAGGTCCCGGATGCCGCTCATGGCCATGTTCAGGGTGCGGGGGATGGGGGTGGCCGAGAGGGTGAGCATATCCACGCCGATAAAGTTCTCCTTCAGCTTTTCCTTGTGCTTGACGCCGAAGCGCTGCTCCTCGTCGATGATGACAAGGCCCAGGTCGTGGAACTTTACGTCCTTGGAGAGGAGGCGGTGGGTGCCCACCACGATGTCCACACTGCCCGCCTGCAGGCCCCGCAGGGTCTCCTTCTGCTGCTTGGCGGTGCGGAAGCGGGACATCATCTCCACCCGGACGGGGAAAGCCTCCATGCGGGAGAGGATGGTGTTGTAATGCTGCCAGGCCAGCAGGGTGGTGGGGGCCAGAATGGCGCACTGCTTGCCCCCCATGACGCACTTGAAGGCCGCCCGCAGGGCCACCTCCGTCTTGCCCACGCCCACGTCGCCGCAGAGCAGGCGGTCCATGGGGTAGGGCTTTTCCATATCTTTTTTGATCTCGGCGGTGGCGTTCAGCTGGTCGTCGGTCTCGTCGTACTCAAAGCGGGTCTCAAAATCGCCCTGCCAGTCGCCGTCAGGCGGGAAAGCGTAGCCTTTGGCCTGCCGCCGCCGGGCGTAAAGGGCGATGAGCTCCTGTGCCATCTCCTCGGTGGCTTTTTTGACCCTGGCCCGGGTGCGCTGCCACTCCGCGCCGCCAAGCTTAGCCAGCTTGACCTTTTCCTCATCGCCGGGGGCGGTGTAGCGGGAGAGCAGGTCCAGCTGGGTGACGGGCACGTACAGCACATCGGAGCCGGAATATTGGATCTTGAGATAATCCTTGACGGCCCCCTGCACCTCCAGCCGCTGGATGCCCGCGTACATGCCGATGCCGTGGCTCTGATGGACCACGTAATCCCCGGGCTTGATGTCCGAAAGGCTGGACAGGGCGTTTTTGTTCTTTTTGCGCTTTTTGGCGGTCTCGGCCTCCTCGTCCAGCCCGTGGCGGCGGGAGGAGAGCACCGCAGCATGGGCAAAGGGGAAGGTGCACCCGGCGGTGAGGTGGCCGGGCAGCACCTGCACCAGCCCCTTGGCAGGCCGCACGTCCCGGCTGAGGCTGACGGCATAGCCCTTGTCGGCCAGGTCCCGGGTCAGCGCCGCCGCGCCCTTGGGGGTGCCCGCAAACAGGGCAATGGCGTACCCCTGCGCAATGAGGGGGTCGAGGTCTTCCCGCAGGGAGGCGAGGTCGCCGCCCCAGTTGGGGGCCGCAAAGGCCTCCGCGTTGATGAGGTCTTTGAGCCGGAACTCGTTCATCCCGCGCAGGAAGTTTTCGCACAGCAGGGTGCTCTGCTTCTGGGCCGCAAAGGCCAGGTCGTCCATGGTCTGGTAGAGCACATCCAGCCCCGGGCAGAGGACGCCCTCTTCCAAAAGGCCCGTCAGCTCCTCGCCCCGGCGGTACTCGGTGGCCTTCTGGGCGTCCCGGATGCCGCCCACCTCGTCCAGCACGAAAATGGGGCGGTCCAGGTGGTCTAAAAGGGTGGCGGGCGTTTCGTATCGCAGGCCGTAGTATTTATCCATGGCCTCGGGCATCAGGCCGGAATCCAGCTGGGCAAGATCGGCCTCCATGGCCTTTTCCAGCGCAGTGCGCCGCTTGCCCCGGGCTTTTTTCTGGGCATCGCGCAGGGCCTGGGCCGTCTCGGCGGTGTCGCCGAACAGCACCTCCCGGGCAGGGGAGAGGTAGACCTTCTCTAGGCTGCCGTCCCGGCGCTGGGTGAGCAGGTCAAAGGAGGAGAGGGAATCGATCTCGTCGTCCCAGTACTCCACACGGGCGGGCTGGCGCATATCGGGGGCGTAGATGTCCACGATGTCGCCCCGGACGCTGAACTGGCCCGGGCCGTCCACCTGCGTGCGCCGGACGTACCCGGCAGCAAACAGCCGGGCAACCAGCGTCTCTCGGTTGTAGACCATGCCGGGCTTGAGGGTGAGGGTGTTTTTCAAAAATTCGTCCCGGGGGACGGTGTATTGCAGCAGGGCCTCGGCGGGGACGCAGACGGCCTGCAGCCGCCCGCCCGCCAGCTGGCCCAGCACGGAAAGGCGGCGGTACTCGTACTCGCGGCCCGCGCCCTCCACGGGGCGCAGCATCAGGTCCCGGG
>RKCM01000179.1 GCA_014858325.1 Oscillospiraceae bacterium
ACCTTCTCAGTGGACTCATAGCTGAACATGACCTCCGGCCAGTGCACCATGGGGGCAAACACAAAGGTCAGGGTGTGGGCACCGAGGGAAAGGCTCTCGCCGTCCTTAACGGTGACGCGGCGGCCTGCGGCCACGGCATCGGCACCGAAGAACTGGTCCATATACAGGAAGGTCTTGGCGTTGCCCACCACCTTCATCTCCGGGTACTTTGCAGCCAGACGGGCGATGTTGGCCCCGTGGTCCGGCTCCATGTGGGAGACGACGAGGTAATCCGGGGTGCGGTCTGCCAGGGCTTCGGTCAGGTTGGCCAGCCACGCATCGGTGGCGCGCTCGTCCACCGTATCCAGAACGGCGACCTTTTCATCCAGAATGACATACGAATTATAGCTCACGCCGGTGGGCACCGGGTACTGGCTCTCGAACAGGTCGATGGTGGTATCGTCCACCCCGATCCCCAAAATGGCATTGCTGATCTTCTTTACACTCATCGGAAAACGCTCCTTTGTTGTTTTTGTATGATATGATGCGGATCGTCCGTTTTTTATCAATTAAGAACCATTCTCATTATAGCACAGTTTTTCCCATTCTGCAAGAACCTCAATCCTCATTTTCCGGCAGGCGGGCAGCCACGGGCCTGCCGGGGTCGGCGTCCAGCTCCAGCAGGGTGGCCGCGCTGGCGTCGTCGAGGGACTGCACGCTGCGCAGTTTGCGGCTGATGGCCCGGCTGCGCACGCCGATGAGGTTGTCCAGCTCTTCGTCGGTCTGGCGCAGGCGCTGCTGCATCTTCGTCAGCCCCTGCCCAAACTTTTCAAACTCGGTCTTCACGGCTCCCAGCAGCTGCCAGACCTCGCCCGAGCGCTTCTGGATGGCGAGGGTCTTGAAGCCCATCTGCAGGCTGTTCAGCAAGGCGGCCATGGTGCTGGGGCCCGCCACATTGACCTGATAATCCCGCTGCAGCACCTCCAGAAGCCCCGCGTTCACCACCTCGGCATACAGGCCCTCAAAGGGCAGGAACAGGATGCCAAAGGCCGTGGTATAGGGCGGCTCTACGTACTTTTCGCGGATGTCCTTTGCCTCGCTGCGGAGCACGAGCTCCAGCGCATGGCGGGCATTTTCCACCGCTGCCGCATCGCCGGAGGCCTGCGCGTCCTGCAAATGGGCGTAGGTGTCGCCGGGGAACTTGGAATCGATGGGCAGCCAGACGGTGCTGCCGTCCACGCCGGGCATCCTGATGGCATATTCCACCCGCTGGGTGCTGCCCGGGATGGTCGCCACGTTGGTCTCGTACTGCTCGGGAGCCAAGATCTCTTCGAGGATGGCCCCCAGCTGCAGCTCGCCGAGGATGCCGCGGGTCTTGACGCCCGAGAGCACCTGCTTCAGCCCGCCCACGTCGGCGGCAAGGGACTGCATCTCGCCCAGGCCCTTGTACACCTGCTCCAGCTGCTGGTTGACGGCCTTGAAGCTCTCCGTCACCCGCTTTTGCAGCGCATCCTGCAGCTGCTCGTCCACCGTGCGGCGGATCTCGTCCAGCTTGCGGGTGTTCTCAGCCTGCAGGGCGGCCATGCTCTCGGCAAGGGTCCTGCGCAGCTCTTCCAGCTTTTGGGTATTGGCGGCTTCCAGACTCTGGAGCCGCTGGGTCAGGCTGTTCTGCTGGCCGCTCTGGCCCTGTGCGAGGGTCGTACTCATGTTCTGCACGGCGGTCTGCAGCGCCTCGCTCACGGTGCGGATGGCCGCCTCGTTGCTCCGGGCCAGTGCCTCCTGCTGCTGGGCGAAGCTCTTTGCCTGCGCGTCCAGCTGCTGCTGGAGCCACGCTTTCAGCGCCTCGTCGTCGCTTTTCTTCTGGGGCCGGGTGCTGCGGTGGAGCAGCAGGGCCAGCATCAGGCAGATGGCCACCAACAGGACGGTGTATAGCATTGCCAAAAATTCCATCGTTACTCTTCGATATACTCCAACATTTCTTTCTTCGATTCGGTCGCATCGCCCCAGAGGCCCACGCCGTCGGCTTCCACTTCGCCGGTCTGGTTGTCGTAGGGGTCCTCCCGGAAGCCATTCATGGCCGGGACAAAGTCGGCCCCCAGTGCGCGGTTGGCCACCATGCGGTCGGTATCCAGATTGCCGAAGTAGTGGCGGCGCAGCGCCTCATCCCCCCGCCGGGCCTGCGAGGCGCCAAAGGAGCAGTCGGCATACATCCAGCCTTTGGGGGCCACATAGAACATGGCCCAATCGTGGCAGCCCACCTCGTGGGGGGCGGCAAACAGGCCGCTCTGCCAGCGGGCCGGGATGCCTGCGATGCGGCACATCGTGATGAAGGTCAGCGCCATGATGCCGCAGTCGCCCCGGCGGTCGCGGGCGCAGTGGTCGGCCAGCGCTTCCTGCAGGAAATAGGCGGGCTGGTAGTGGTAGCGCACGTTGAGGGTGATGTAATCGTAGATGCGCCGGGCCTTCTCCGCCGGGTCGGTGACGCCTGCCGTCAGCTGGGCGGTCAGGGCCCGCAGGTAGGGCGTAAAGACCATGTGAGGCGCTTCCTCCTTGAGGTCATCCGCAAAGGCGGCGGTTTCCTCCGGCGTGCAGGGCTGGCCCGGCTGGGCGGTGGGGTCGGCATACACGGCGGTGTGGCGGTAGCGGTAGGTTGCGCCAAAGCGGCGGTTCTCCGTCAGGTCGGCTTCCCAGTAGGCCGTGCGCTGGGCCGCATCGGCGGGGGCGATCACCGCAGGCTGCTCGGTAAATTCCAGCAGCTCGATGTCGCTCTGGGCCGGGCAGTCCGCCGGGAGGGGCAGCCAGGCCCGGACATGGACGCTGCTGCGCCCGGCTGCCTTGGCCGCGGCAAGGGCCTTTTCAAAGGCGGCGTCGCTCATGCCGATGCCGGCCCGGATGGTGATGCGGGCCGAGGTCTTGCCCTCCCGCACCATCTTCTCGTGCAGGCGGTGGCGGCGCTGCTGCGCGGTCTCACCCTCGTCGTCCTCGGGGGGCATCTCCTTCTGCCGGGCCGCAAGGTCGGCGTGGGTGGCGATGAGGGTGGAGGCAAAGCGGTCCAGATACCGCTTCTCCCCTTCCACAAAGCGCCAGTCCATCCGGCCCGCCTGATCCAGCGCGTCAAATTCCTCCGGGGTAAAGTCTTTCAACAGGCGCTGCAGCTCTACCAGCGCAGCCTCCTTCGTCCAGGTATACTGGGCCGGGATGCGCCGTAGGATCTCCCGCTGGGCCAGCAGCGCGTCCCGCAGAGCCTCCACGCCCTGGGGGGTGGGGTTCTGGGGCTCGTTCTCGGGCCGGGCCGTCAGGCCGTTGGAGTACGGGCCGTTCTGGGTCTGCGTCCAATCCTCGGCAAGGTAGGCGTCGATGCGGGCGATGGCTTCCTCGTAATAGCCTGCTGCCTTCAGCCGCTCCACATCGTCCGGCAGGCCCACGTTCAGGCTGCGGAAGCATTCGTTGTAGTTTTTCATGTTGTTTTCCCTCTTTCGTATGATTTGCGTCACTGTGTCACTTTGCGCCAGAATTTCCCGGCTTCGGCCAGCCAGCCCTCGGCGTCGGTGCCAAGGCCGATGCCGATGCCGTGGGCGGCGTTCTCGTATACCTTTTGCACGTAGGGCACCCCGTCGGCCTCCAGCGCCTTTTGGAGCGCCGGGCCCTGCTGCTCAAAGCCAAACAGCTTCAGGGTGCGGTCGCTCTTGCCATACCAGAGGAACACCGGCGGATACCCCGGCGCGATGAGGTTGGAGAGCGTGTAATCGTAGTAGTGGCGCTGCATCCAGTCGTCCACGTCCAGCAGGGCCGTGTAGACGGGCTTTGCCACCGTGAAATTGTTGATGGGGTAGGCCAGCAGCAGGGCCCCGGGCTTGGGCACGCCGTACTTCTGCCAGCCTTTCTCGGCGCTGCCGAAGACGCCTGCGATCTGCCCGCCCGAGGAGTAGCCCAGCAGGGCGTAACCGTTGGGGTCCACGCCAAACGCGGCTGCATGGGCCGTGATGAACTGCACCGACCGGCCCAGATCGTCCAGCGGGGCGTCGTTGCCCGCCTCCTTGCCGATGCGGTAGCGCAGCACGAACACCGCATACCCCTGCTCGTGGAGCTCCCACGCGGTGGAGACGCCGCCCCGCAGCTCGCCGCTGTACACCAGCGCATTGCCCGAGAGGATGACGGCGTACTTGGCCCCGGTCTCTTTGGCCGGGAAATAATACAGCTCTGCGTGGTTGCGGCTGGGCTGGGCGGCGATCTCCTCGTCCGTATAAACTTTGTAGGTCACCTGTCGGCCCGCCTCGTAGTTTTCCACCAGCAGGTTCAGCCCGGCGGCGCAGCTGGGGGCCGAGGCGGCACCCACCACCTCCTCCAGCGTCTCGTCGTTGTGGGCGTCCTTGAAGCAGGCGTAGTCCCGCTCCCAGGTGTGGATGTCGGTGTAGAGGCCCGAGGCCCGGATGGCCGGGTCCGCGCGGATCTCCCGCATGGTGGTGGCGGGGGTGATGTCGGCTGCCTGCGCAGGCAAAGCCAGCAGCGCAGCCAGCAGCAGGCTTGCCCAGATGCTCCGTTTGTTCACGATTCCATGCCCCTTTTCTCGTTTATTCTCCCACCTGCTGCTGCCAGAAGGCCAGCGCTTCCACGATCCAGCCCTCGGCGTCGGTGCCGCGGCCCGGGCCGATCTTGTGGGGGGCGTTGTCGTAGCGGTGGAAGATGTGGGTCACGCCGTTTTTCACCAGCGCGTTCTCGATGACCCGGCCCTGTGCGGGGGTGTACATCTTGGCCAGCGTCAGATCGTTTTTGCCGTACCAGTGGTAGGTGGGCGGGTAATCGGGGGTGATGAAGTCCGACACATTGTAGTCGTAATACCGGGGGCCGTCGCCGTAGGGGTCGATGAAGAGCCCCCAGGCGGGCTTCAGCTCAAAGAAGTTGTTGACGGGGTAGCCCAGCAGCAGCGCCCCGGGGGCGGGCACGCCGTAATGCCCGTGGCCCACCTCGGCGGAATCCGAGGCAAAGAGGCCCGCGATCTGCCCGCCCGAGGAATAGGCCAGCAAGGCGTAGTCGTCGGGGTCTACGCCAAAGGCATCCGCATGGGCCCGGATGTACGCCACGGCCCGGGATAGATCTTCCAGCGGGGCGTTGTCCGCCGCCTGACTGCCGATGCGGTAGCGCAGCACAAAGGCCGTGTAGCCCTGCTCGTTGACCCACTCGGCAGTGGAGACGCCCTCGCGCATCTCGGCGCTGGTGTGCAGGGCGTTGCCGCCCATGATCAGCACGAACTTGGCGTTCTTCCGGCTGCCCGGGAAATAATAAATCTCCGCCTTCTGCCGGGTGGGCTCGGCAGCGATCTCCTCCTCCGTGTAGAGCTTATGGGTGATCTGGATGCCCGCATTGTAATTTTCGATCATGCGGTTGAGCCCTGCGGCGCAGTCCTGTGCGGTGGTGTCGTTGACGTACTCCCGCAGGGTGGTGTCGGCCCACCTGCGGATGTCCCGGGGGCTGTCCTGCTCCTGATTGTAGGTGTACAGCCCGGCCCCCACCACACTGGGGTTTGCGCGCAGCTCGGCCATAGGGGTGTCCGGGGTGATGTTGGCTTCCCCGATGGCTGCGTGTGCCGGCAGAGCCATCGCCGCAGCCAGGGCCGCAGCGGCAAGGAGGTGTTTCAGTTTCATTCCCGTTTTCTCCTTTTTCCGCAGCCGGGCAGGCGTTGCATTTTGGGACAAAGAGGAATATAATAAGAGCCTGTTCGGCAGCGGTTGATTTTCTCTATTGTATCACAACCGCCGGTATTGTCAAAACAAATCTGTGCCCCGGGCAGGGCCTGTTTTTGCCGGGGCTTGTGTGCGAACGCGAAGTTTGGTATACTGAAAAAAATCGATTGGGGAAAATCAGGGAAGTAGGAGTATGAGCGATATTGCGGTACGGCCCATGGCGCCGGAAGACTGGCCGTTTGTTTCCAAGATCTATTTAGAGGGCATTGCCACCGAGCACGCCACCTTTCAAACGGCCTGCCCGCCCTACACGGCGTGGGATGCGGCCCACACCAAAGACTGCCGCCTCGTTGTTCTGACGGGCGGCGCGGTGGCGGGCTGGGCTGCCCTGCACCGGGTGGACCCGCGCTGGTGCTACCGGGGCGTGGCCGAGGTGAGCATCTATGTCGGTGAGCAGTTCCGGGGCCGGGGCGTGGGGTACCATCTACTGACGGCGCTTTGCAAAGCCGCCGAGGAAGCGGGCTACTGGACGCTGCAATCCACCGTTTTGCAGGACAACGAGGCCAGCCTGCGGCTGCACAAGAAATGCGGTTTCCGGGTGGTGGGCCGCCGGGAGCGCATCGCCCGCGACTGCCACGGCCGCTGGCTGGACACCTACCTGATGGAGCACCGCTGTGCGGCGGATGAGCCCACGGGATATAAAAAGTTATGAACATCCTCGCCCTCTCCGTCTGCTTCGCAGACACCTCTCCCAAAGGGAGAGGCAAGAACCTCCCGGCAGGGCCTTGGCTCCCCCTTTGGGGGAGCTGGCAAAGCCGCAAGGCTTTGACTGAGAGGGCGAGCCATCCATCCAAACAAAAATACCGTCATGCAGAATTTCTCGCATGACGGTATTTTTTATCTGTGATGTACTTTTGCTTTACAGTGCTTTTGCCAGCGAACCCATGGGGTCCCAGGGCTCCAGCGCAATGGGCTCGGCGTTGTAGGCGGCCAGCTGCTCCGGGGTGAGGTACTTTTTGTTGACGACCACCTGATACATATATTCATCGAACCAGCGGTCGGTCATCAGGTAGTAGCCGTCCTTGCCCGGCTCCTTGCCCCAGCTGTTCTCCACGCGCCAGCGGTTGGGCTTGCCGTTCTCGTCCAGATTGACGCCCTGGAAGACCATGGCGTGGGTCATCAGGCTCTGGCCGTAATCCAGACGCTCGGCCTTGGTCATGGTAAAGCGGGTGTCCAGCAGGTCTTCAAGGCTGCGGATGTCGAGGTCCATGATGCCGGAGTCCCGCTCGGAGCACTTGCCCACGTCGCAGCCGAACCAGACGGGCTGGCCGTCCTGCATCTGGGCGATGGCGGCTTTCTTCAGCTCCTCGATGGGCAGGTTCAGGTAGCGCACGGGGCGGCCTTCCTTCACGTTGCCCAGATACCGCACGGTGTAGCTGCGGCCATAGGGCTTATCCGCCGTGGGGGCGTTGATGAGGCTGACGTAATCGCTGAGGTCCACGCCCACGTACTTTTCAAAGAAGCGCTTCGGGGTCAGGCCCGTTTCGCGGTGGAAGTGGTCGTCGGCGTCGCGGTACTCAAAGGCAAAGGTCTTGGGGGGCTCGCCCAGGCAGATGCAGAGCAGGCGGTACACCTCGTTCAGCATCTCGGCCTTGCGGGTGCGCAGGGCGTCGAGGGTCTGCCCTTCCCCGTGCAGCTTGCGCAGGATGCAGGCGTCCTCCCGCAGCTTTTCGGTCAGGGTCGCATCCATCTCGCGGCTGGCGGAGGAGGATTTGGACTCCGGGTAGGCCGTCTTGGGCACCACGCCGTACTTTTCGATCAGGCTGCACAGCATATCCCACTGGCCGCCGTCGCCCACGGGCGAGGTGAGCAGGTAGGACACCAGACGGCCGCCGGTGGGCTGGTCCAGCGTTTCGAGAATGCTTTCGAGGAAGTAGTTGGATTTTTCCAGCTTATCCCAGAAGAAGAGGTATGCCTGCGAGAGCTCAAAGGTCTTGAGGTTGCATTTCTGCATCACCTGATAGCGCAGGGTGTTGAGGGCGGCGAACATCCAGCAGCGGCCGCTCTGCTTCTGGTTACAGATATCGCCCTGCTTCAAGCAGATGGAGTACTCGTGCACATCGTTTTCCACGGCCCCGCGCTGGATGGCGGAGGCCAGCAGGCCGTTGTTCGTCACAGCGTTCATGGCCACGCGGTTGGCCCGCTGGGCCGCAAAGCTGGCGTCAAAGGCTTCGAGCTGTTCCAGTGAAATATTTTTGTTTTCCATGGGGTACATCCCTTTCTTTTTACAATCAACCCTCTCAGTCTCGCATACGCTCGACATTGCCCCTTTCTGTCGCTTACGCGACATCTTCCCCCGGCCGGGGGAAGTCTGTCCGCTCAGGGGGAGCTCATGCAGCGCCTTGGTGAGAGGCAGCATGACCTCGCCCTTTGGGAGAGGTGGCATCGCGCAGCGATGACGGAGAGGGTTCGTTCCAAAACCTCACCACTCGCTGTCTTCCGCATCCGCATCTGCCACTTTGGTGCGCTGGAACATGCTTTCCAGCACGGCGCAATACTTGTCTGCAAAGCAGACGATGATGGCCTCGCGGCAGGTGGGCAGATGGCGGAACGTCAGCGGCCACATGTGGCTCTGGATGATGTTCTGTTCTTTTTTCGTGATCTGGAAGTAGGTGCGGGCGTTGAGGCAGGCCGACCCCGGGTGGGAGAAGCCGTGCATCTCAAACAGCCGCCGCAGCCCCCGGTAGCTCTTGCGCTTGTGCCAGTCGTAGAGGTAAAAATCGTGCAGGAAGGCCCCCACGGCCAGCGCCGTCTCGTCCGCCCCCAGATGGAAGCGGTGGTTGAGCCAGACGCTGACCAGTGTGACATTTTTGCAGTGCTGATAGGTGGTCACGTCGCCATGCTGGATGAACTCCCGCATCCGCTGCACCTCGGGGTGGCGGTCGTACTGTTCCAGGATGGCGGCCAGCTGCGCACGCTCTGGTTCGGAAAGCTGCATCGTCCTCACTCCCTCAACTCCTCAATTGCACCGGGTTGCTGCTGCCAAAGTTTTCGGCGGTGGTGGGGTTCTCGCGCACAAGGCTCATATCCACCAGATACTGCTTGCTGCCGTCGTTCATGGCGTCCAGCTCGGCAAGCTTGGCCTTGGCGGCTGCCGTGTCGGGATACCACTGGATGAGGAAGAAGTTCTCCTCCTCCACGCCGTAATACAGCCACTGGCCGTCGGCACGGAGCAGATCATCCAGATGGTCCACTTCTTCGCCGTCGGGCAGGCCCAGCCCCTCCTCGGCGTAGATGTTTTCGGGCTCCACCTGCAGCACCTCAATGACATCGATGGAGCTTTGCAGATACTCGTCCTGGGAGATGCTTTTATCGGAGAGCTCCCACCCGGTCAGGAATGCCTGCATCATCAGGTCTTTGACTGTGATCTTTTCCATGTTTCTTCCCTCTTTTGTTTGTTCCCGCTGACCAGTATACGGCATCCGCCGTGACAAATCAACGGTTTCTTTGTGAATTTTTTGTAGCAGCGTTAAAACAAGTCCCACTCAAACGTCTGGCCGAGCCATTCCACCGCCAGCTCCACCCAGTGGCGGCGGTGCCGGTCGGCGGCATCCACCTCGGCGGTGCAAATGCTGGTGCCGTGGCAGCCCTTCTCAAAGAAATGGGCTTCGCAGGGCACGCCTGCTTTGTGCAGGGCCGAAAGCAGCAGCAGGCTGTTTTCCACCGGGACACTGCCATCCTCCATGGTGTGCCATAAAAAAACAGGCGGCGCAGACGGGGTGATCTTGTCTTCCAGCGTAAAGGCTGCGTGGGCGGCGGGGTCGCTGCTTCCCGTCAGCTGGCAGAAGCTGCCCCGGTGGGCATACTCCCCTGCCGTGACGACGGGATAGGCCAGCACCAGCGCATTGGGGCGGTTCATCGCTCCGCCCTCGGGCAGGGACAGCACGGCGCCGGAAAGGGCCAGGTGTCCGCCCGCCGAAAAGCCGCAGACTGCGATCTTCTCCGGCAGGAAGCCCCATTCTTCCGCATGGGCCCGCACAAGGCCCAGCGCTTCGCTGAGCTGGCGGAGAGGCTGGCAGTTCCGGGCTTGCTCCCCTACGCTGTAGGTCAGGACGGCGGTGTGATACCCTGCCGCTGCAAACTGCAGCGCCACAGGGTCGCCCTCCCGGGGGCTGACGTGTTCGTATCCCCCGCCGGGCACCACGATCACCATGGGACGGCGCAAAGCGTTCGGCATCCGGGCCGAAGCTTCGCGCAGATACACGTCCAGCGTTCCGCCGCCGCAAAGAGGCAGTTGTTCCACACGCATCGAGTCTCTCCTTCCCGGCCCAGCACGCAAAGGCTGTGCCTCGCTCATTATACGCCTTTCCCTCATAGAAGTAAAGATTCTGTGCCTGTGACCACTCCCCCGTGACCGGCTCTGTTTTTTCGCCCGAAAAAAGCCGTCCTCCCGCCCAGCGCGTTTTTGCTCGCCGGTCACACCCCTGGTCACGCTTTCGGTCACACCTTGGTTGACAGCGAAAGCCCGCATGAATGCTGGGTTTTTTCTATTTTGTGACCATGTGACCTATTTTTATAAGAAAAAAGAAACAGCAAAAAGGGGGTGCCGGAATGCCGGGAAAGTTTTTTGCCCCCGGTCACAGGTTTCGGTCACACCGGGCGCGCTGTGCAGGCAAATCTGAACTTTTTATGAAACCCCTTGATTTTTGGTGCGCGGCGGTGTATATTAGCACTCGAAAGTTATGAGTGCTAAGGTTCCAGAAGCAATGGCGGAGCCTCAGTGCCGAATCTATGCAAAAGAGGTTTTGTATCATGGCAAAGAAAGAATTTCAGGCCGAAAGCAAAAAGCTGATGGACATGATGATCCACTCCATCTACACCAATAAGGAGATCTTCCTGCGGGAGCTCATCTCCAACGCTTCGGACGCCATCGACAAGCTTTATTATAAGAGCCTGACCGACACTTCTGTCGGCATGAACAAGAGCGATGTCCGCATCCTCATCACCCGCGATAAGGAGAACCGCCTGCTGACCCTCTCCGATAACGGCATCGGCATGACCAAGGCCGAGCTGGAGGAGAATCTGGGCACCATCGCCCACTCCGGCTCCCTCGATTTCAAGAAGGAGAACAAGGACGAGAACATCGACATCATCGGCCAGTTCGGCGTGGGCTTCTACTCTGCCTTCATGGTGGCCGACCAGGTCACCGTCATCTCCAAAGCCTACGGCTCCGATGAGGCCTGGAAGTGGACGTCCAGCGGGGCCGACGGCTACGAGCTGGAGCCCGCCGAGAAGGATACCGTGGGCACCGACATCATCCTCCACATCAAGCCCAGCACCGACACCGACAACTACGACAATTTCCTGGATGAGTACGGCATCGTGGCCATCGTCAAGAAGTACAGCGATTACGTCCGCTATCCCATCCAGATGGAGCGGGAGAAGAGCCGCCAGAAACCCGAACCCGACCCCAAGCCCGAGGACTACAAGCCCGAGTGGGAGACCTACACCGAGCTGGAAACTTTGAACAGCATGGTTCCCATCTGGAAAAAGCAGAAGAGCGAAGTTTCCGATGAGGAGTACAACAACTTCTATAAGGATAAATTCAACGATTACGCCGACCCGGCCCGGGTCATCGTGAGCCGCACCGAGGGCACCGCCAACTACAACGCCCTGCTCTTTGTGCCCAGCCACCACCCCTACGATTTCTACACCAAAGACTACGAGAAGGGCCTGGCCCTGTACGCTTCCGGCGTGCTCATCATGGAAAAATGCGCCGACCTGCTGCCCGATTACTTCAGCTTTATTAAGGGCATCGTGGACAGCCAGGACCTCTCCCTGAACATCAGCCGTGAGATGCTGCAGCAGGACAACCAGCTCAAGCTCATCCACAACGCGCTGGAAAAGAAGATCAAGAACGAGCTCCACGCCATGCTGGCCAACGACCGCGAGAAGTACGAGAGCTTCTGGAAGGAGTTTGGCCGCCAGATCAAGTTTGGCGCTTACTCCGATTACGGGATGCACGCTGAGCTGCTGCGGGACCTGCTGCTGTTCTGGTCCGCCAAGGAGAACAAGATGGTCACCCTGCAGGAGTACATCGACAAGATGCCCGCCGAGCAGAAGTTCATCTACTACGCCGCCGGTGACTCCACCGACCGTCTGGCAAAGCTCCCCGCCGCCGAGCTGGTGCTGGAAAAGGGCTACGACGTGCTGCTGCTGACCGAGGACGTGGACGAGTTCTGCCTGCAGGTGCTGCGCAGCTATCCCCGCAAGGACGCCGAGGGCAAGGACGGCACCGTGGAGTTCAAGAACGTCAACAGCGGCGACCTGGGCCTTGAGACCGACGAGGAGAAGAAGGCCGCCGAGGACGCCACGGCAGAGAACAAGCCCCTGTTCGACGCCATGAAGGACGCGCTGGACGGCAAGGTGAAGGAAGTCAAGGTCTCCACCCGCCTGAAGGATCACCCCGTCTGCCTGAGCGCCGACGGCCCGCTCTCCATCGAGATGGAAAAGGTCCTCTCCAAGCAGCCCGGCAGCGAGGGCGTCAAGAGCGACAAGGTGTTGGAGCTCAACGTCAACCACCCCGTCTTTGCCGTGCTGAAAGCTGCCCAGGAGGCAGGCGACACCGACAAGGTGAAGAAATACAGCGCCCTGCTCTACGCACAGGCCCAGCTCATTGAGGGCCTGCCTGTGGACGACCCCTCCGCTTACGCCGAGGCCGTCTGCAGCCTGATGAAGTAACCTTTTCCCTGCTCTTTTCTGTGTTTTACTCCCCTCTTACTCCCTATAAATGATCTTCCCGGCACAAAGGGCCGCGCTCTGTTTCTGGCACAGCAGAGCGCGGCTCTTTTCGTTTTGTCGGCGGCTTTGCCCCAAACGCGATAAATCCAGAAATCTGCACAAAAAATCGGTTGGATTTTCGGGCAAGATTTCATCGGGATGCAACAATAACACATGGTCTTTTCCCTGCAGATTCTTTATGATAAGGGTAGAGTTCCGTTTGCCAAAAACGCACCATGATTTCAGAGGAGGAACACAACGTATGTTCAAACCTATTTCCACCTGGAAGCAGGAGCTTTCCGATGGCACCCATGCCGCCCGGCTGGCGTCGCTCTACTGCTGCGCCCCCGAGGCCACGCCCGCTCAGGCCGCCCGCTATGAGGCTGTGCTGAACGGGCTGGACGCCGCCTTTGGCCCCCACGCCGAGGCTGGCCTGTACAGCGCCCCCGGCCGCACCGAGATCGGCGGCAACCACACCGACCACCAGCATGGCCGGGTGCTGGCGGGCAGCGTGAACATTGATATGATCGCCGCCGCCGCCCCCAACAGCCTGAACCAGCTGCGGGTGCAGAGCGAGGGCTACGACCTGTGCGTCATCGACCTGAACGACCTGGCCGCCCGCAAGGAGGAGGAGAACACCACCGCCGCCCTGCTGCGGGGCGAGTGCGAGGCCTTCCGCCAGCGGGGAGCCGTGCTCTCCGGCCTGGACGTCTACATTTCCTCCAACGTGCCCAAGGGCAGCGGCGTTTCGTCCTCGGCCGCCTTTGAGGTGCTCATCGGCGTCATCCTCAACGACCTCTTCCTGGAAGAAAAGGTCTCCCCCATCGCCATTGCCCAGATCGGCCAGTGGGCCGAGAACGTCTACTTTGGCAAGCCCTGCGGCCTGATGGACCAGATGGCTTCCAGCGTGGGCAACATTATTACCATTGATTTTGCCGACCCGGCCCACCCCGCTGTGGAGCCGGTGGACGTGGATTTCTCCAAGGCAGGCCTTGCGTTGTGCATCCTGGATTCCGGCGCAGACCACGCCGACCTCACCGACGAGTACGCTGCCATCCCGGGCGAGTGCCGGGCCGTGGCCGCTGTGTGCGGCGGCACCGTGCTGCGGGACGTACCCTTTGAGACCTTCCTGGCCAAGCTGCCGGAGTGCCGCAGGCAGTGCGGCGACCGGGCCGTGCTCCGGGCTTTCCACATCTACGCCGACAACGAGCGGGTAGCAAAGCAGGTGCAGGCACTGCGGGAGGGCGATTTTGCCGCTTTCCTGTCCCTCGTCACCGCCTCCGGCCTGAGCAGCTGGGAGTATCTGCAGAACGTCATCCCCGCCGGTTACACCGAGCATCAGGAGGTGGCTGTGACCATCGCCGCCGCCAAGCATTATCTGGGCGGCAAGGGGGCCGTCCGCGTCCACGGCGGCGGTTTTGCCGGTACCGTGCAGGCCTTTGTGCCCGTGGAGCTGCTGGCCGAGTTCAAGGCCAACATGGAGGCCATTCTGGGCGAAGGCCGCTGCCATGTCCTCTCCATCCGCCCGGAAGGAGGTGCCGTGCTGTGATCTCTACCGCCATCCAGCAGCTCGTCAACTACGGGCTGGACACCGGGCTGATCTTGCCCGACGATGAAATTTACATCCGCAACCAGCTGCTCATGACCATGGGGCTGGACAGCTTCACAGAGCCGGAGGGTGAGGTGTGCTACACCGATCTGGAAGGCATCCTGAAGACGCTGGTGGACGACGCCGTGGCCCGGGGCCTGTGCGACGACAACACCACCGCCCGCGACCTGTTTGACACCAAGCTCATGGGCGTGCTCACCCCCCGGCCCAGCATCGTGCGGGCCAACTTTGAGGAGCGGTACGAGGAGGAGGGCCCGCAGGCCGCCACCGACTGGTT